>JAKLKA010000039.1 GCA_023150915.1 Polyangiaceae bacterium | reverse complement strand
CGCGGGGGCGCGCGCCGCCTCGAGCGCGCGGCTCGCCAGCTCGAGCGCGATCGCCTCGCGCTGGCGGGGTTCCCACAGGTAGCGCGCGACGCGGTTGACCAGCGTGGGGTCGACCGGGATGAGCAAGCTCTGGGCGGCCATGGGGGGAGCACGTAGCAATGCGTATGCCTCGAAAAACCCCCGCCAAATCCAGCCGTGGGGGCGCGCGGTGCCAACTCGAGGTTGGCTCCCCGAGTTGGCGTCGTGTTATGCGGCCTGTTCGCCATGCGTCAGCCGCGCGCGCTCAAGATCTCGGCCCTCGCCCGCGAGAGCGGCGTCCCCGTGGCCACGGTGAAGCACTACTTGCGAGAAGGCCTGCTGCCCGAGCCCGTGTCGCGCACCGGCCGGAACATGTCGTGGTACGACCCGGCGTGCGTCGAGCGCATTCGGGTCATCAAGCGCCTGCAGCAAGAGCGCTTCTTGCCGCTCAAGTTGATCAAAGAAGTGCTCGACAAGGTCGGCGACGACGCCGACGACCTGACGCTGGGCGCGGCCATCTCGAGCCATGTCGAGCGCTCGTCGCCTCACACCCCGCGCACCCGCGCCGAGCTCCTCGCGTCGGGCGTGGCGCCCGGCGAGCTCGACTGGCTCAAGTCGACGGGCCTGGTCACGCCGGACGGTCACGGCGACGGAGAGACCTACCGCGGGGATGATCTCGCGATCTTGCGCGTGCTCGGCGCAGCGCGCCGCGTGGGGCTCAAGGCCGAGATGTTGCCGACCTCGATCCTCGCGGACTATGCCCGGGCGATCCGCGAGCTGGTGCGGACCGAGCTCGGGATCTTCCGCGCCGGCGTGATCCCACTGGCTGGCGATCGCCTGAGCGAGCTGGCCGACCACTCGGCCACGTTGTCCGAGCAGCTGATCGTGCTGGTGCGCCGCAAGATGCTCTTGCCGGTGCTGCAGCAGTTGCTCGACGAGGCACGCCACGCCCGTGGCGAGGGCAAACCGAAGAGCGGCAGCTCGCGGCCCGCGCGCAAGAAGGCCGGCAGCCCGCCGCAGAGGCGCAAGTCGGGCTAAGCCCCGCGGACGGCAACCGGACAGGCTGGGCAACGCTTGGCCTTCGCCCTAAGCTTTCTGACGATGCGCTGGCGTTTCGCGATTCTGATCGGGGCGATGGGGCTCGTCACGGCGGGCTGTGGCAGCGAAACGAACGACGAATCCGCCGCCAGCGGTGGCGCTGCTGGTGCCGCCGGGGCGGGCGGCGCAGGGGGCGCAGCCGGCGCCGGTGGGGGCTCTTCGAGCGGGTGCTCGGCCGAGGTGAAGCTGCTCGAGAAGAGCTCGGACTTCTCTCAGCCCGGCCCGTGGCCCGTGGGCGGGCGCACGGTGACGATCGGCAAGCTCACCGTCGAGGTCTGGTATCCCGGGGCCCCCGGCAGCGATGCGGGCAAGCCCAGCAAGGCCTACGACCTCAGGACGTGGCTTCCGGCCACCGAGAAAGACAAGATCCCGGACGCCGACAACCCGTGGCAGAAGTCGAAGACCTTCGCCGAGCTGCCGCTCGACACGGCTCACGGCCCTTACCCCGTGGTGGTGTTCGTGCACGGCACCGCCGGCTTCCGCACGCAGTCGCTGGAGCAGATGGAGCACTGGGCCAGTCGCGGCTTCGTGGTGCTGGCGGCGGATCACCCGGGCCTTTATCTGGGTGACATGCTCGAGTTCAACACCGCCGAGCGCGACCTCGAGGGAGATCTGAAGGCGATCGTCGCCGCGGCGGAGGCCACCTCGGGCGAGCTCGGGTTCTTGAAGGGCCACGCCGACGCGACGCGCATCGGCATGGCCGGGCACAGCGCGGGCGGCGGTGCCATCAAGGGTTGGGGCGGCAAGGCTCAGGTGCTGATGCCGCTCGCGGCCGGCGGCACCGCCCCGGGCAGCGCGCTCGGGTCCACGCTGGTCATGGGTGGGCAGGCCGACAAGGTGGTGCAATACGCCGAGACCGTGAAGGGCTACGAAGCGTCGCCGAAGAAGAAGCGCCTGGTGGGCCTGGCCGGGGCTGGGCACCTGTTCCCGTCTGCGCTGTGCTGGCTCGAAAATGGGAGCGGCTCGAACATCTTCGAGGTCGCCGAGAAGTATGGCGTGAAGAACGCGAACCTGGCGGGTCTTCTGTTCGACTGCCCCGCCGGTCAGCCGAACGCAGCCGAGAGCCGCGCGATCGTGAACTTCGCGACCGCCGCCACCCTGGAAGAGACGCTGCACTGTGCCGCGGGCGAGCCGTTCGGAGATCTGAAGGCGAAGTTCCCCAAGGTCGGCGAGTACCGCTACGCGCCCTGAGGGTCGGCCAGCTCGAGCAGTCGCCAGAGCCCGGGCGCGTGCCCGATCTCGGCGCGGAGGGCGTCTAGATCGATCGTGAGCTCGGATCCGCGCGGGGGCAGGCGAGCGGTCAGCCCAGGCGCCTGGGCCTCGGCCCACTCGAGCAGCTCGCGCCGCCGGGCTTGGCGGGTTGCGTCGGCACCTTCCCGCCGCTGGCGAGCGATCCGATCAGCGAACGCCACCAGCGTCTGGCGGAAGGTCACGCCGTCGAAGGGCTTCTCGAACAACCGCGCGACCTCACCCTCGTTGATCGCCACCATGGCTCGCTCGACCGTGGCGTTGCCAGTCAGCACCATCCGAACCACACCCGGATATCGCTGGCGGACGATGGCGAGCAGCTCGAGACCCGTCATCTGGGGCATGTCGAAGTCTGCCACCAAGACGTCGACGGGGCGTTGCTCGAGCACGCGCAGCGCCTCGGCGCCGCTGCCGGCAGTCAGCACCTCGAGCGGGGCGGTCTCGAGCAGGCGAGCAATGCTGCGCAAGACGAGGGGCTCGTCGTCCACGAACATCACCGAGAGGCGGACGTCGGCGGTCATGCGGGCAGCCACTTTCGCCAGTTGGGGCGCCCCAGCACCGCCAGGGCCCGATCGATGTCGCGGACGAGCTCGGCCGCCGATTGCGGGCGCTGCTCGACGCTCTTCGACAGCGCGCGCAGCACCACCCGGCTCACCGCCCGCGGCAACGGGCCAGCCGGCGCCGAGACCGGACCGGGCTCGAGGGTCAGGTGTGCGCGCAGCACGCCGGGCACGTCTCCGGTGAAGGGTGGCGCACCGGTCAGCATCTCGTAGAGCACGGCGCCGAGCGCGTACACGTCCGAGCGCGCATCGGTGGGCTCGCCGCGCACCTGCTCGGGCGACATGTATGCCGGCGTACCGATGCGCTCGTCCATCGAGAGGCTGGCCGCGCCGCTCTGGAGCGACGCCGCGCCGAAATCGACGATCTTGAGCGCGGGATGCTCGTCGGTGGAGCCCTCGGTGAGGACGATGTTCGCCGGCTTGAGATCATTGTGGACGACGCCGCGCTCGTGGGCGGCCGAGAGCCCCTCGGCCACTGCCCGCGCCAGGCGCAGGGCCTCGGCCGGGTCGAGCGGACCACGGGCGCGGAGCATCTCGTCGAGCGGCTGGCCCGAGACGTGGTCCATCACCAGATAGGGTCGGCCGTCGGCGAGAACGCCATAGTCCGTGACCTCGACGACGTGCGGGTGGTTGATGCGCGAGGCGGCCCGCGCTTCAGCCAGGAAGCGCCGGACCATCATCGAGCTGTCGGCCACGGCGCGACGCATCACCTTGATCGCTACCGGCCGCCCCAGAAAGACGTGCTCGCCCGAGAGCACCACGCCCATGCCCCCGGCGCCGATGTGGCCCAGCAGGCGGTATACCCCGATGTTGCCCCCGGGGCGCGGGTCGTCGGGGACGTCGACCAAGGGCGTGTCGTCGCGGGCGCACACCGCCAGCGACGGAGCCGACCACTCGCCGCAGCGGGGACAGCGACGCAGCGAGACCCCGCGGGACGGGGGCGCCGAGTCCGACGCGCCCAGCGCCCGCACCTCCGCGTCCAGGCCGTCGGCAGTGGCGCCGACCGAGACCAGGACCTCGGCGACGTGCTCCCCTGTGCGAACACGCACCCGGGCCACGTTGGCCAGCGACGCCAGCGAGCCGTGCTCTTCCAGCGGGTCGAGCGACGCCAGGAGGGCCAGGCGGGTGACCGTGGCGGCGGCGTGGTCGGGCGAGAGCCGACACGCGAACGGGGTCGCCCCGCCGCGTTTGACCTCGAGCACCGCGCCGGCACGCGGGTCGGGGCACACGCTGACCAGGTTGGCCTTGCCCAGCGCCAAGAGCGCCAGCATCCAGTCGGCAAGCGCCATGGGGGTCACTCCTTCGGCCGCCGCGGACAGGCCCGACCGGGGCCCCGAGCCGGGCGTGAGCAGGGTGCTCTCGTACGCCTCATGCAGCGCATGGTCGTCGAGCGTCTCTCCCACGGCAGCCGCTTGGGCTCGAGGTTCGGACACCGTCCCCTCCTGTTCATCAGGAGTGTAGGGCTGGCGCCAGCGATCGCCAACCCGATCAACGTGACGCGAGCAACGCCTCGGCCGCGCGTAGCAATTCGTCTGCAGTCATCGGCTTCTGGAGCGCGTGGTCGGTGCCCTCGAAGGGCGTCATCGAGCCCGTCACCCCGAGGACCGGCAGCGTGGGCACCCGGGCGCGCAGCTCGCGCAGCACGCTCTTCCCCGACTGCCCGGGCATCGCCTGATCGAGCACCACCAGGCGCAGATCGTCGGCGTGGCGGGTGACCAGATCCAGCGCCTCGGCGCCGCTGCCCGCTTGCAGCACGCGGTACCCCGCGGTGGACAGCACCACCGCCATCACCCGCCTCACGTCGGGCTCGTCGTCCACGACCAGCACCAGCGCCCCGTCACCGCCGGCGGCCACCCGCTCGACCACCCGCCCGGGCTCCGACGCCCGGGGTGGAGTCCCAGGCAACTCGACGCGGGCCGTGGTGCCGGCCCCAACCCGCGAGTCGAACGTGAGCCGCCCCCCGTGCTCGGTCACGATGGCGTACGCGCTGGACAGCCCGAGACCCGTGCCTTGCCCCGGCTGCTTGGTGGTGAAGAACGGCTCGGTGGCCCGCTCGCGCACCGCCTCGCTCATGCCCATGCCGTTGTCGGCGACGCACAGCTCGAGCATGCGGCCGCCGTCGGGGTTCGTGCGGCTGCGCGCGCTCACCACGATGCGGCGGTCTTCGATGGTGTCGTCGAAGGCGTCGCGAGCATTGAGCAGCAGGTTGAGCAAGACCTGCTCGATCTGGGCGGCGTCGCCCAGCACCACCCCCAGGTCGGGCGCGAGCTCGAGCTCGATCCGCACGTCGTTCTGGAACGTGGCGCGACACATCTCCACCGTTCGCTCGACCAGCGCCGCGCAGTCGGCGTCCCGGTGCGGCGACCGACGGCCCTTGCCCGCGAACAGCGTCAGTTGCCGGACCAGATCCGCGGCGTGCAACACCGCGTCCCGACTGTCTTGCAGAGACCGCAGCAGCTCGGGCGGCGAGCGCGCGATCGAGAGCTCGATGTTGGCGAGCACCACGGTGAGCAGGTTGTTGAAGTTGTGGGCCACGCCGGCGGCAAGCTGCCCCACCGCTTCCAGCTTGCGGGTGTGCGACAGCTCTTCGCGGAGTCGGTGGGTGTCGGTCACGTCCAAGATGCCGCCCACCAGACGCTTTGGGGCGCCATCCGCGCCCAATTCCACCCGGCCCTTGCCCGCCACGCACCGCACGGCGCCGTCGGGGCGCACGATCCGCAGCTCGAAGTCGTCGTACTTGCCGGTGCGCAGGGCGCGGGCGACGTGCTCGACGGCGCGCTCGCGATCGTCGGGGTGAATGCTCAGCAGGTAGGCCTCGAATCTGCTGGGGACGGCGCGGCCGAAGATCGCGCAGGTGGCTTCGTCCCAGTCGATCCGGTCCGAGGCCGCCTCCCAGCTCCACAGGCCGATGCCAGTGGCCTCGAGCGCGAACGCCAGGCGTTGCTTCTGCTCGGCCAGCTCGCGCCGGGCCGCCGCCAGCTCTGCACCGTCGGTCATCGCCTCGGCTCCATCACCCCCCAGGGTATATGGCAGAAGCGCGCCGGCCCCAAGGCTCAGGGCTCGAACAGCTCGAGGGTACGGCGATCGGCCGAGGCCCGGCGGGCGCGGGTCTCGGCCCAGCGCCGAAGCGTCTGCACCCGCTCTTCGTAGAGCACCGCCAGCGGGATGATCTCGCTCGCCACGGCGTCGAGATCGGCCTGCGACAGCTCGCGCCCCGCCGAGAACGCCCGGAACAACGCGCTCGCGACCACCTGCTCGATCTCGGCCCCCGAGAAGCGGTCCAGCCGCCGAGCCAGGTCGGCGACGGCGAACTCGCCCGGGTCGCGCCCGTGACGGGCCAGGTGCACCGCCAGCACCTCTTCGCGGTCTCTGGCAGACGGTAGGTCCACGAAGAAGATCTCGTCGAAGCGGCCGCGCCGCGCCAGCTCGGGCGGCAGCCGGTCGACCTCGTTGGCGGTGGCCGCGACGAACACGGGCGCGCGGCGCTCTTGCAGCCAGGTCAGAAACGACCCGAACGTGCGCCCGAACCGCGCGTCCCCCAGGTCGCCGCCCAGGCCTTTCTCGATCTCGTCGACCCACAGGACCACCGGCGCCACGGCTTCGACCGCAGACAGGCCATCGCGCAGAGAAAGCTCTGGAGAGCCCGAAGAGAACACCGCGGCAAAGTCCAGTCGCACCAGCGGCAGCCCCAGCACCCCCGCGGCGGCCTTGCTGACCAGCGACTTGCCGCAGCCCTGCACGCCGCACACCAGCATGCCCCGCGGTTCGTCGAGCCCGAAGGCCCGCGCGCGCTCCGAGAACGCCAGCACCCGCTGATTCAGCCAGGTCTTGAGGACGCCCAGACCGCCGACCTGGCCGAGCTCCACGTCGGCGTCGATCAGCTCGACCGTGGCGCGGCTGCGGAGCACCCGACGCTTCTCGCGCCCGACGCGCGCAGCGGCCTCGGCCGGGGACGCCGCGGTGCTCGCGTCGCGGAAGGCGCGCTCGGCCTCGAGCAGCGTCATGCCACGGGCCGCGCGCACCAGCGGCTCGCGCTCGCCCAGCACGGGCGTGGGGTGCTCTTGGATGACGCCATCGAGCGCGCTGGACAGCTCGGCCTCGGCGGGCAGCGGCAGGGCCAGCACCGCGACGTCGCGCTCGAGCTCGACGGGCAAGGCGAGCACCGGGGCGAGCAAGACCAGCGGAGGCGCCGGGGACTCGAAACCCGCGACGAAGTCCCGCAGGGCACGCGCCACGTGGGCCTGGTCGAGCCAGCGGTGCACGTCGAGCAGCACCCGCACCCGGGTGGGGTCTTCCAGCGCCTCGAGGATCACCCGCACCAGATCGTCCACCGCCCCTGCCCCGGCGCGGGTTGCCACCCAGCGCACCAGCTCGCGACCGGGGAACAGCCGCGCCACCAGGGCCAAGGCGCGGGCTTCTTCACGCGTTTCGAGGGCCACCACCGGAAACCCGGCCGCCACCTTGCGCCGAAGCTCGCTCTCGATTTCGTCGGGCACCCTCATGCCTCCGTGGTCACCCGCAGCACCTCGGCAAAGGTGGTCACGCCGCGCGCCAGCTTCTTGATGGCGGCCTCGCGCAGGGTCATCAGCCCATCGTCACGGGCCTGGCGCATCATTTCCTTGGCGCTGGCGCCGGCGGCGATCATGCGCCGGATCTTGTCGTCGACCTCCATCGCTTCGAACACCCCGGTGCGGCCGTAGAGCCCGGTGTTTCGACAGCGCACACAGCCCTCGCCCTCGGGGACCATCAACTCGCGGAACTCGCCGCCGGACTCCAGCGCGTCCACGTCGACGCCGAGCATGGCCATCTGATCGCGCAAGAGGAAGGTCTCGACCCGGCAGTTGGCGCACACCAACCGCACCAGACGCTGCGCCGCGATGCACACCAGGGTCGACGCCAGCACAAAGGGGTCCACGCCCAGCTCCAGCAACCGGGTCACGCCCGTCGGCGCGTCGTTGGTGTGCAGCGTGGCCAGGACCAGGTGGCCGGTGAGCGCCGCCTGAGCGGCGATGGTCGCTGTCTCGGGGTCGCGGATCTCGCCCACCATGATCACGTCGGGGTCTTGCCGCAGCACGGTGCGCAGGCCCTCGGGGAAGGTGAGCCCGATCTTGGGCTGCACGGCGATCTGGTTGAACTCTTCCAGCACGATTTCGATCGGGTCCTCGATCGTGACCACGTTGATCTCGGGGCTGGCGACGGCACGCAGCGTGGCATACAGGGTCGAGGTCTTGCCGCTGCCGGTGGGGCCCGTGACCAAGATCAGGCCGTTTTGCCGGGCAATGGCCCGCTCGACCAGCACCAGCTGCTCGGGAAACAGCCCGATGTCGGGCAGGTCGCGCACCATCACCTCGGGGTCGAACACCCGCAGCACCAGCTTCTCGCCGAACGCGACGCTCACCGTCGAGACGCGAAGCTCGACCTCGCGCTCGCCGCGGGCCATCTTGATGCGCCCGTCTTGTGCGCGCCGCTTCTCGGCGATGTCGAGCCGCGCCAGGGTCTTGATGCGGCTGACCACGGCGGGGTGCACCACCTTGGGAAGGGTGTGGACCTTGTGGAGCACACCGTCGATGCGCATCCGCACCACGCACTGCTCGCGATGCGGTTCGAAGTGAACGTCGCTGGCGCGCTGATCGAGCGCGTAGTTGAGCAAGTATTCCACGGCCGCGACGACGTGGCTGTCGGCGGCGTCGATCTCGTCGACGCGCTTGAGCTGCACGTAGCGCTCGAGGTTGCCGATGTCCACGCCGGGGGTGGCGATCTCTTTCGCGGCGGCCGTCACCGCACCGCGGAAGCCGTAGAACTCGGTGATCAGCCGGCTGATCTCGCCGGGTGCGGCCAGCACCAAGCGGGGCTCGCGCTTGACATAGGTGCGAATGTCGTCGACCAGCTGAGCGTCCAGCGGGTCGCCGACCGCCACCGTCACGGTGGTGGCATCGGCGGCGATCACCAGGGCGCCGTGCTTCTTGGCGAACGGGCGCGAGAGATACTGGGGGGCCAGCTTTGCGTCCAGCTTGAGCGGATCGAGGTCCACGAACGGCAGCCCCACGTCGCTGGCCAGCGCCTGCATGATCGAGCGCTCGGTCAGCGAGTAGCGCTCGTCGCCCCCCACACCGAACCCCATGGCGACCAGCACTTCGGCCGGGTGCACCGGCTCGTCGCGGCCGGGGCGCCGCGCCCGCACGGCGCCGGTCTTGGCGCGAAGCACCCGCGCGTGCTCCTTGTCTTGCCGGACAATCGCTTCGCGATGCTGCTCGGGGGTGATGAGGCGCGCGTTCTCGAGCACGCGGCACAGCATCTCGAGGGTCAGCGCGTGCGGGCGAAGCTGGGGGCGGGGGCTCGTCACGCGCCTCGAAGGGTGCGCCGGGTCAGGGCGCACATCAAGCCGGAATCGCCAGCACTCGCTCGTAGGCGCCCCGCACCGCATCGGTGACGTCGCGGTAACGCTCGAGCAGCTCGTCGACCCCGGTGCGACCGCCGCTGTCGTGCATGCCCATGCGGCGTGCCAGCTGCGTGAGCCCCGGCGCGCGCACGTCGAGCACCGTGGCGCTGGTGGCGTGCAAGACGTGGATGCGTTGCTCGAGGCGCCGGAGGAAGGCATAGGCCTCGCGCAGCGTCTCGAACTCGGGGCGCGGCAGGTACCCGCAGCTGGCCAGGGCCTCCAGCGCCTCGCCGGTGTCCGGCGAGCGCACGCGCGGATCTTTGCCGTGGCGCATCTGGAGCCACTGCGTCAGGAACTCGATGTCGAGCAGCCCGCCCCGGCCGGTCTTCAGATCGTAACGCCCGTCGCGCTCGCGCCCCAGCTCGACCTCCATGCGCGACCGCAGGCGATGCATCTCCTCTACCGGCGGCGCGCCGGCCTCGTAGGCCGCCCGCGCCGCGACCCGCATCACCTGGGCGACCAATCCGGGGTCGCCAGCACAGCCCCGGGCGCGGATCAGCGCCTGCCGCTCCCAGGGGGCTCCGGACGACTGCACGGCGGGGCCGGCGGCGTCGGGGGTCAGCGCAACGCCGTGGTACCGCGCGAACGACGCCAGCGAGGTCACCAGCATGCCGTGAGAGCCCGAGGGCCTCAGGCGTGTGTCGAGCTCGTAGCCGGGCCCGGCGGGGTGTGCCTCGCTGATCAGGCGGATGATGCGCTGGGCGACGCGGACGAAGTGCTCGCCGGGGTCCCGGTCGGCCGGCGCCGCCGCCGGGTCGTAGACGAACAGCACGTCCAGATCCGAGCCGTAGCCGATCTCGCGACCGCCCAGCTTGCCCACGGCAATCACGGCGAGCCCCTGGGGCGCGCCGCCCATCTCGAAGCGCACCGCGCTCTCCACGGTTTCATCCGCCAGCTCGGAGAGCAGTCGCGTCGCGTCGCGGGTGGACAAGATCCCGGCCAGGTCGGCCACCGCCACCTCGACCATCACCCGACGCTTTGCCCGGCGGATGGCCTGCACGAACCGATCGCGTCGCTCGTAGTCGTCCTCGCCGGCGCTCGACTCGGCCCGATCGATCTCGGCCCGAACCAAACCGCGCGGATCGGGAACCCCGTCGCGACCGAACAGCACCACATCGGCCAGCTCGGGCCTGCTGACGATGGCATCGCTGACGAACGCGCTGGCCCCCACCACCCACAGCAGCCGCGCCAGTGCCCGCGGCTCGTCCGCCAAGAGCGTGACGTAGGCGCCGGGGTGGGTGAATCGCCCGAGCAGCGAGCGCAACGAGCGGGCCGCCTGCTCGGGATCGGGTGACTCGGCGATGGCATCGAGGACCTGGTCGGCGAGGTTCGGGTGGTGCTCGCGGGTGTGCGAGCCGAACAGGCCGTCGGGGCGACGCGCCAGCGCTCGCAGGTGCTCGGCCACGTCGGCGCTGCCCAGGGTCTGCTCCACGACCTCGACCAGCGCCGGGTCGCCGGTGTCGAGCCGCTGGATCAGCACGTGATGTCGAGCCAGCGGTGGGGGGCCGCCGGGCGTGAGCGAGCGGAACAGGCGGTGCACGCGCGCGCGCGCCGCGTCCAGCTCTTCACGCAGCGACGCGCCGTCGGCGTGCTCCAGCGTCCGCGCCAAGAGGTCGAGATCGTGCTCGGCCTCGGGCAGGTTGTGGGTCTGCACGCCGGTGAGCCACTGAATGTGATGCTCGACCCGGCGCAAGAACCGGTACGCCCCGGCGACGCTGCGCATCTCGCGATCGGTGACGAAACCTCGGGCGCGCAGCCGGTTGAGCGCCGGCAAGGTGCCGGTGACCCGAAGGCTGGGCTCACGCCCGCCCCAGAACAGCTGCAGGCTCTGCACGAAGAACTCGGCCTCACGAATGCCGCCGGGCCCGAGCTTCACGTCGCGCTCGGGGCAGGTCGAGAGCTCGGCGCGCGACTGCTCGACCAGCGACGACATCGCGCCGAAGATGGCCGGGTCGGGCTCGCGGCGGAACACGAAGGGGCCGATCAGCTCGCGCTCGATCACACGCCCGAGCTCGCTCTTGCCGGCCACCGGACGCGCGCGCAACATGGCGGCCCGCTCCCACAGGCGACCCCAGGTCTCGTAGTAGCGCTCGGACGCCGCCACGCTGTTCACGATGGGGCCTTGCGAGCCCTCGGGGCGCAGGCGCAGATCGACCCGCCAGACCATACCGTCGGCCGTCGGCGCCTCGATGGTTGCCACCGCACGGCGCACCACGCGAGTCCAGAAGTCGTGGAGCGTGAGCTCACCTGCCGCGCCCTCGTCGCTGTCGTAGACGAAAATCAGGTCGACGTCCGACCCGGCGTTGAGCTCGTGCCCGCCCAGCTTGCCCATGCCCAAGCAGACGATGGCCGACGGTTCGCCGCTCTCGAGCCGCGGCTCGGCGAAGCGCAGCGCAACGTGCTGCCTGGCCTCGGCCAGGGCGACCTCGATGGCGGTCTCGGCCAGATCGGACAGCTCGGCGGCGGTCACGTCGATGCTGGCGCCCCCGAGCCGCGCCGGTAGAAGCTCGCGCAGCGCTATGCGCGCGCGCTCGGCCCAGACCGCTCGCCGCAGTCTGACCTGGACGGCGCTCGGGTCGGAGAGCTCGCCCACCGCCGCCAGAAGCCGCACCAGCAAGTCCTGACGTTGCCGGCGCCCCCGCCACCCCGCACGGGCGATCTCGTCGAGTGCCTCGACCTGCCAGCCCAGGACGGGCCTGAGCGGTGGGAAGGCGGTCGAGAGCAACACCGCCAGCCCACGTTCGGTCCCGAGCTCGCGCTCACGGCTCTTGGCGCGATCGGGGTCGATGGCGCGAGCGCGGGCGAGCAAGCTCTCGGACGACACTCGGGTCGAGTTAGCATGGATCGCCAGCGGCGACGGTCTCCGCTAGAGTCCGAGGCGCCCCATGCGGTTTCTCTGCGTCTCGGACATCCACGGCCACGCCAGGGCCTTGAAGAGCGTGCTCGAGTACGCCGGCGGCTTGGGTTTCGATCAGCTCGTCGCCTGCGGGGACCACCTCTTCCCCGGCCCCGACCCCCTGGCGGTATGGAAGCTGCTCACCGAGCACAAAGCGGTGTGCGTCCAGGGCATCGGAGATCGCGCCCTCACCCGCGTCGACCCCGACAAGCTGTCGGCCACCACCAGCACCGAGCGGCAGCGCATCGCGCGCCTGCGCGAGGTCCACCGCGAGGTCGGCGAGCTGATCATTGCCCGCGTCGCCAAGTTGCCGCCGCTGGCACGCATTCCCCTCGAAAACGACGACGAGCTCCTGGTGGTCCACGGCTCGCCCACCGATCCCACCGAGCCGTTCTCGCCCGAGATGACCGACGACGAGATGAACGCACTCGTGGGCGACGACATGGCCGACATCATCGTGTGCGGCGGCTGCCACGTGCCCTTCGAGCGCAGGCTGCCGGACGCGCACATCGTCGGGGTCGGCAGCGTGGGTGAGAACCCCGCCACCGGCTACGCCAGCGCGGCGCTGGTCGAGACCAGCAGCATCGGCCACCAGGTCACTCTGCTGAGCGTGGCGCTCGACTGAGGCTCGCAGGCTGTGCTTCCGCAATGACCACGGACCTGATCTTCCTCGCGCTTGGCTCCGTGGGGCTGTACTTCGGCGCCGAGTGGCTGGTGCGGGGCGCTTCGGGGCTGGCACGTGCGATGGGGGTCTCACGTCTGGCAGTCGGGCTCACGGTGGTGGCCTACGGCACCAGCATGCCCGAGCTGGTGGTGAGCCTGGTGTCGGCCGTCGACGGCAAGAGCGCGCTTGCCCTGGGCAACGTGATGGGCTCGAACATCGCCAACCTGGGCGTGATCTTGGGTCTCACCGCCATCATCTCGCCCCCCAACGTGCAGGCGGGCCTGATGCGGCGCGAGCTACCCACCGTTTTGCTCACGTTGGGCGTATTGCCGCTCGTGCTCTGGAACGGGGTCATTGGCCGCGTGGAAGGGGCCGCGCTGCTGCTCGGGGCAATCGCCTTCACGCGCGTCACGCTGAAGGCGGTGACCCCTTCGGGGGCGCCCAAGCACACCGACACCGAGCCGCCGCCCCGCCACAGCCGTCCGGCGCTCGCCGCGTTCGTGGTGCTGGGGCTGGCGCTGTTGCTCGGCGGCGGCAAGCTGTTCGTCGACGGAGCCGTGGGGCTGGCGCTGCGCTTCGGCATGAGCGAGCGCCTGGTGGGCCTGACGGTGGTCGCGGTCGGAACCAGCCTGCCCGAGCTCGCCGCGTCACTGGTCGCGGCTCTGCGCGGCGAGTCCGAGATCGCCGTCGGCAACGTGCTCGGCTCGAACATCTTCAACGTGCTGCTCATTCTCGGCGTGACCGCGTTGGCACACCCAATCGAAGGGTCGCTGGCCGCCGTGCGATTCGACCTCGTCGCCATGGCAGCTCTGACCGGGGTCGCGGTGGTCAGCATGCGGACGGCGCGTCGCATCCAGCGGGTCGAGGGGGCGGTGCTGGTCGCTGGCTACGCAGCTTTCCTGATCGCGCTGGCGGTCAAGGGCTGAGCCCCCGACTTCCTGCCTACATCCGCCTACTTAGTGGTCAGCCGCAGGACAGCCATTGGCGACCGAGGCGGACTCTGCTAAAGCGCGCGCAGTTTCTCCCCCTGCTGTAGGGGGGGCGAGGCGAGGCCAAGCGCTTCGAACGGAACTCCGAGCTGCCCACCTGGTGCTCGGCTTTCCGGCCGGACGTGGAAGCTCGCCTCCGCGAAAGCGGAGGTTGAACGATATGTCTATTTGGTCTGCCCGTGGCGCACTGCACAAAGCCACATTCGCTCTGACTGCATTCATGTCGCTCCTGGCGACCCTCCTCGTGAGCGGGTTTGCCCTGGCCAGCGAAGGCGCGGCCCACAAGGGCGGCGGCGAAGCCAACCTGGTGCTGCCCGACCTCGAGAAGGTGCAGATGCTGGGGATGAACGGCAAGGCACTCTTGCTGGGCGGCTTGGCCGTCAGCGTCTTGGGCCTGGTGTTCGCGTTCGTCACCTTGAAACAGGTCGAGAAGCTGCCGGTCCACAAGTCGATGCTCGAGATCAGCGAGCTGATCTGGGAGACCTGCAAGACCTACCTGGTCACTCAGGGCAAGTTCATCCTGATCCTCGAGATCTTCATCGGCGCGATCATCGTCGTCTACTTCGGCGTGCTGCAGAAGTTCCCGGTCGAGCGGGTGGCGATCATCCTGTTCTTCAGCCTGGTCGGCATCGCAGGCAGCTACGGCGTGGCCTGGTACGGCATCCGCATCAACACCTACGCAAACAGCCGCGTCGCGTTCGCGAGCCTCAAGGGCAAGCCTTTCCCCCTGTATGCCATCCCGCTGAAAGCCGGCATGAGCATCGGAATGGCGCTGATCAGCGTCGAGCTCTTGATCATGCTCGCCATCTTGCTGTTCATCCCCCGTGAATACGCGGGGCCCTGCTTCATCGGCTTCGCCATCGGCGAGTCGCTGGGCGCCTCGGCGCTGCGCATCGCCGGCGGCATCTTCACCAAGATCGCCGACATCGGCTCCGACCTGATGAAGATCGTCTTCAAGATCAAGGAAGACGACGCGCGCAACCCGGGCGTGATCGCCGACTGCACGGGCGACAACGCCGGTGACTCGGTGGGCCCCTCGGCTGACGGTTTCGAGACCTACGGCGTGACGGGCGTGGCGCTCATCACCTTCATTCTGCTCGCGGTTCCGCAAGAGCTGCTGCAGGTCCAGCTGCTGGTCTGGATCTTCGCCATGCGCGTGATGATGGTCGTCGCCAGCGCGCTGTCGTACCTGGCGAACGAGGCCTATCAGAAGGCCACGCTGGGCCCGAAGGACAAGTTCAACTTCGAGCACCCGCTGACCGTGCTGGTGTGGCTCACCTCGTTCGTGAGCGTGGGCCTCACCTTCCTGGTGTCGTACCTGCTCATCCCCGGCCTGGGTGGCGACCCCACCCTGTGGTGGAAGCTCAGCATCATCATCAGCTGCGGCACTCTCGCCGGCGCCATCATCCCCGAGCTGATCAAGGTCTTCACCAGCACCGAGAGCCGGCACGTGGACGAGGTGGTCACCTCCAGCCGCGAAGGCGGCGCCTCGCTCAACATCCTGGCCGGCATGACGGCGGGTAACTACAGCGCGTTCTGGATGGGCATCGTGCTGCTCGTGCTGATGGGCTCGAGCTACTACGTGAGCACCATGGGCCTCGAGACGGTGATGATGGCCCCCGCGGTGTTCGCCTTCGGCCTGGTGGCCTTCGGCTTCCTCGGCATGGGGCCCGTCACCATCGCCGTGGACAGCTACGGCCCGGTGACCGACAACGCCCAGAGCGTGTACGAGCTCTCGACCATCGAGAGCATCGAGGGCATCGAGGAAGAGCTGGAGAAGGACTTCAAGATCAAGGTCAACTTCGAGCGGGCCAAGCACATGCTCGAAGAGAACGACGGCGCCGGAAACACCTTCAAGGCCACGGCCAAACCCGTGTTGATCGGCACCGCGGTGGTGGGCTCGACCACCATGATCTTCTCGATCATGGTGATGCTGACCAACGGCCTGAAGGACAACCTGGAGAAGCTCTCGCTGATCCACCCGCCCTTCCTGCTGGGCCTGATCGCCGGCGGTGGCATCATCTATTGGTTCACCGGGGCGTCGACCCAGGCGGTGAGCACCGGCGCGTACCGCGCGGTGGAGTTCATCAAGGCCAACATCAAGCTCGAAGGCGTCACCAAGGCGAGCATCACCGACAGCAAGAAGGTCGTGGAGATTTGCACGACCTACGCGCAGAAGGGCATGTTCAACATCTTCTTGGTCGTGTTCTTCGCCACCCTCGCTTACGCCTGCGTGGAGCCGTTCTTCTTCATCGGCTACCTGATCAGCATCGCGCTCTTCGGTCTGCATCAAGCGCTGTTCCTGGCCAACGCCGGCGGCGCCTGGGACAACGCCAAGAAGGTGGTCGAGGTCGACCTCAAAGAGAAGGGCACCCCGCTGCACGACGCCTGCGTCGTGGGCGATACCGTGGGCGACCCCTTCAAGGACACCTCGAGCGTGGCCATGAACCCGATCATCAAGTTCACCACCCTCTTCGGTCTGTTGGCGGTGGAAATGGCGCTGCAGTTCGGACGTCAGACCAGCGCCGTGCTCGCCGTGGTGTTCTTCGCGATCATGATGTTCTTCGTCTATCGCAGCTTCTACGGCATGCGGATCCACTCCGGCGCCGAGCCTGCGCCGACCAAGAAGCCGGAGCCCGAGCCGGCAGAGTGAGAGAGAGCGCCTCGGCGCTGAGAGCGGGGTCGACTTCGGTCGACCCCGTTTTTCATTTCAGGCTTTCACGCCCACGGGCTCGCCCGCCAGATCCGCGCCGCCCTCGACGCAGATCAGCCGGACGCGGCCGGTGGCAACCAGCGTTCCGGCAGCGTCCACCACCCGACCATCCCAGACCTGAGTGCGCCGGCCCCGGGTGAGCGGCGTCGCGCTCACGGTGAGCTTGCCCGCCCGGGTGGCCCGCAAAAAGCTCGAGTGGTTGTCCACGCCGACGACCACCTGGCCGTTCCGCGCTGCGGCCAGCGCGGCGCCGGTGGAGCACACCGTCTCGATGATGCCGGCGTAGACGCCGCCGTGGACGATACCGTAGGGCTGAAGGTGGTCGGCGCCCACGGTGAGCTCGGCGGTCACGCTGGACGCGGTCGCGCGGGTGAAGCAGAGCCCCATCGCGCGATTCCAACCGCCCAGCGACTGGTTGATGGTCTCGGCGAAGTCGTGTTCGTCCGTCACGGCGGCCTAGCTCCGGCGCTTCTTCGCCGGCGCCTGCTTCTTCGCCGGCGCCTGCTTCTTCGCCGGCGCCTGCTTCTTCGCCGGCGCCTTCTTCTTCACCGGCGCCTTCTTCTTCGCCGGCGCCTTCTTCTTCGCCGGCGCCTTCTTCTTCACCGGCGCCTTCTTCTTCGCCGGCGCCTGCTTCTTCACCGGCGCCTGCTTCTTCGCGGGCGCCTGCTTCTTCGCGGGCGCCTTCTTCTTCGCCGGCGCCTTCTTCTTCGCCGGCGCCTGCTTCTTCGCCGGCGCCTTCTTCTTCACCGGCGCCTGCTTCTTCGCGGGCGCCTGCTTCTTCGCCGGCGCCTTCTTCTTCGCCGGCGCCTGCTTCTTCGCGGGCGCCTTCTTCTTCGCCGGCGCCTGCTTCTTCGCCGGGGCCAGCGCCGGCATGGCGGTCGCATTCCCCAGGTTCGGTACCCGAGGTGCGCCCGGCAACTTGGGGATCGGCGGCAGCTTGCCCGCCCCCGAAGCGCGGGGCGGTGGCGCCAGCGTGACTCGCAAGAGGTCGCCCAGATCCACGCCCGCCGATTCCGCGAAGCTTCGCCAGTCGAAGCCCATCTCGTCGGCCAGCGCGAAGTAGCGCGTGGCGTCGGCGACCGAGCGCGGAGCGCCGGTGCCGAGCGCATACATCACGCCCAACGTGGCCGCGGCGCGCCCGTGCCCGCCGCGGGCCGCTGCGTCGTACCAGAAGCGCGACTTGGTTTCGTCGTGGGCAAGGCCGCTGCCGCCCGTGGCGTAGAACCCGCCCAGGTTGGCCATTGCCCGGACATTGCCGGCGTTGGCCGCCCGCGCGCACCAGGGCACGGCACCCAACGGATCCGCGGAACAACCCAGCCCCTGGGACATCATCGCGTACACCTCGAACATCGCGTCGGCGTGGCCACCCTCTGCAGCCTGCCGATGGCGCGCCAGGCTCTCGACCAGATCCTTCTTCCGACCGAAACCGTGGAACGCGAACAACCCGAGCAAGTGCTGGGCGCGGGGCTCGGCGCCGGCGCGACCGGTGAGCTCCACGGCGCGCTTCGCGCGCTTCGCGTCGCGGGCCAACCAGATCGCTTCGGCCGCCTGCAAGCATGCTTCGGGCACGCCGGCCTCCACCGCCCGAGCACGGGCCTGCTCGACCAGCGCGTGAGCGCGCTCGATCAGCTCTGGCGAGAGGGCGCCGAGACCGATCATCGCGTCGGTCTCGCGGAACTCGAGGGCCAGCGACGTCGCTTCTGCCGCGTCGAACAGCGCCTGTGCCGACTTGGAGGTGGCGAGGGCCTTCTCCAGGGCGTCGAGCTTGGTTTCGAGATCCGCTTGCCGAGGGTCCATGGCGGAACGCTACGGCGTTTGTCGAGCCGATGGAACCCGAGTGAGGGTCAGGGGCCGAGCACCATCGAGCCCGCGGCGGTGCAACTGAAGGTCTGCGTCGTCGGGTACTCGATGATGGTGCAGCTCGAGGTGCTGGCGAGCTGGCCTTGACAACCGTAGAAGCCCCACGCGCCACCGCCCAAGCTCTGTGAAGGGGGGCACTGGAACATGGGAATGACCTTGCCGCCGGGGGGGGCCGTGGGCGGCGAGGCCGACAGCGAGATCTTGCCGACCGCGGTGCAGTTGAAGGCCTGCGACTGGGGCGCTTCGATCACCGTGCAGGTGGGCGTGCTCGAGAGGTGATTCTGGCACCCATAGAAGCCCCACGCGCCGCCGCCCAGACTTTGCGAGGGCGGACACTGATACATCTGCACCTGGCTGGTTCCGGCGGCTGGGGCGGCGCTGGCGGTGACCACCGCCAACTTGCCGATCGGTGTGCAGTTGAGCGATTGCGTCGCCGGGTATTCGATCACCGTGCAGGTGGGCGTGCTGGCCACGTGATTCTGGCAGCCGTAGAACCCCCAAGCGCCGCCGCCCAGGCTGGGCGAGGCCGGGCACTGATACATCTGCACCTCGGTGCCGGCCAGGCAGCGCCCGACGTCGCACACCTTCCCACCGCCGCCGCACTGCGAGGTCACCGAGCACGCAGTGCAGGCGCCGTTCACGCAGGCGTCGGTTCCGCCGCACTGGCTCGCCAGTGTGCACGCGCCGCACACGCCCGCCACACAGGCTTGCCCCTTCGGGCAATCCCCCGTGGCGGTGCAAGCGCCGCACTTTCCTCCAATGCAGGCCTGCCCCGCAGTGCACTGACCATTGCCGCTGCACGGCCCGCACACCCCGCCGACGCAGGCCTGGCCCGGATCGCAGTCGGAGTTGCCGGTGCAGTTGCCACACGCCCCGCCCACGCAGGCCTGGCCCTTGGGGCAGTCCCCTGTCTTGGCACAAGCCCCGCACGCGCCGTTCTGACAGATCTGGCCGGGCGCACATTGCCCGGCGCTGGCGCACGGCTTGCACGCCCCACTCTCACACACCTGACCGCCGCCGCAGTCGGCGCTGCTGCCGCACGGCCCGCACTTGCCCGCCACGCATGCCTGGCCCGACGCGCAGGCGCCGCTGCCACCACACGAACCACACTTGCCTGCGCTGCACGCCTGACCCGCGGCGCACTCGGAGTTGCTGGCGCACGGCTGGCAGATCCCCGCGACACACGCCATGGCGTTCGGGCACGGCGACGTTCCGCTGCACCCACCGCACACGCCGTCGGTGCAGATCTTCGACAGGCAGTCCTCGATGGCCTTGCAGCTCTTCTTGTCGGCACAGGGCGGGCAGGTGCCGCCGCAGTCCACGTCGGTCTCGTTGTCCCCCTTCGCACCGTCGGTGCAGCTCGGGAACACCTGACTTCCGCCGGTGCCGCCCACGGCCCCGCCGGTTCCCCCCGTGGAACCGCCCGTGCCGCCGCTCGACAATGTCGAGTCGTCCTCGGTGCTGCCGGCGCACGCCGCTTGCGCCAGCGCCGCAGCCGCGACCGCCACGACAACGAGCAAGAACCCGCCTCGGCTCATGTCGGCCATTTCAGCGCAGAGCGCGGCCCGAAGCAAAGCACACGGTCGGCGCACTCGGACCTACACCAGCGCGTTCCGCAGGCTCGCGACCAGCGCGGTGACTGCGTTCACGCGGGCGGGGCGGCCCTGTGCCGCGGCGATGGCCTTCACGATCGCGCTGCCGACCACCACCCCGTCGACCCCGGCGCGCGCCAAGATCTGCGCCTTTTCCGGGCCGTCCACACCGAAGCCCACGACCACCGGCAGCGACGAGCGACCGGCGATCGCGCGTGCCCGCGCAGCGGCCGCCGCGAGCGGCGCATCCCCCAGCCCGGTCACGCCGGTTGCCGAGACATAGTAGACGAACCCCTGCGCGCCGCCGAGCACGTGGGCCTCGCGCTCTGGGTCGGTGGTCGGTGCGATCAGCGGGATCACCGCGATGGATTCGCGAGCGAGCCCTGCGCGAAGCTGCTCCCCTTCTTCCGGCGGCAGGTCGACGGCCAACACGGCGTCGACGCCGACCGCTGCCAGCGCCTTCGGGAGCTGCTCTTCACCGAACGCGATCAGCGGGTTCACGTAGCTGAAGAGCACCAGGGGCGCTGCGCTCTCTTCACGGATGCGGCCCGCGACCTCCAGCGCCTTTCGCAGCGACCCGCCGGAACGGATGGCGCGCTGGCTCGCCGCGGCGATCACCGGGCCATCGGCGCTGGGGTCACTGAACGGAACCCCCAGCTCCAAGATGTCGGCGCCCGCCGCCAGCGCGGCGAGCGCGCAGGCGAGCGAGTCGTCGACGCTCGGATCGCCCACGGTCAAGTAGATGATCAGCGCCGGTCGCCCTCGAGCGCGGCAAGCGGCGAAGCATTGCTCGAGCCGCGAGGCGGTCATGCCGGGTGCCCCAGCACGGTTGCCAGGTCCTTGTCGCCGCGGCCCGACAGGCACAGCGCGACGCGCACCGGCCGCCCCTGGCGCGCGCTCTCGAGCCGCGCGATCTCGGGCAGCGCCGCGAACGCGTGTGCCGTCTCGAGCGCCACCAAGATCCCTTCGCTGCGGGCGACCAAGCGCAAGGCAGCCAGCGCCTCGGCGTCGGTCACCGCGAGGTAGCTCGCGCGGCCGGAACGCATCAGCGCGGCGTGCTCGGGCCCCACACCGGGGTAGTCCAGCCCGGCGCTCACCGAGTGCGCCTCGAGGATCTGCCCGTCGTCGTCCGACAGGACCAGCGTGCGCGCGCCGTGAAGCACGCCGACCCGCCCGCGCGTCAGGGTCGCGGCGTGGCGCTCGGTGTCCAGCCCCTCGCCGGCGGCCTCGACGCCGACCAGCGCCACGTCGTCGTGGACGAAGGCCCGGAACATGCCAATCGCGTTCGAACCGCCACCCACGCAGGCCACCACCGCGTCCGGCAGCCCGCCGGGGCCTTCCGCCCACTGGGCGCGCGCCTCGTCGCCGATCACGCGCTGCAGCTCGGCCACCAGCATGGGGTAAGGGTGAGGCCCCGCGGCAGAGCCGACGCAGTAGTGCGTCTCGGCAACATGGGTGACCCAGTCGCGCAGCGCTTCGTTCATCGCGTCTTTGAGCGTGCGGGACCCACTGTCGACGGGGATCACGCGCGCCCCCAAGATCTGCATGCGCGCCACGTTCGGTGCCTGGCGCGCCACGTCCAGCGCGCCCATGTACACCTCGCACGGCAAGCCCATCATCGCGGCGGCGGTGGCGGTGGCCACGCCGTGCTGCCCCGCGCCCGTTTCGGCGATGATCCGGGTCTTGCCCAGCTTCTTGGCCAGCAGCACCTGGCCGAGCGCGTTGTTTATCTTGTGAGCGCCGGTGTGGCAGAGGTCCTCGCGCTTCAGCCAGAGGTCAGCCAGCAGCGCGCCCGTTGGATCCACGGCCCGCGCCAGGCGCTCGGCGCGCCAGAGCGGTGTCGGACGGCCGACGTACGACGCGAGCAGCGCCCGCCACTCGCGCTGGAACGGCTCGCACAGCACGATCCGATGCACCGCTTGCTCGAGAGCGGCAAGGGCCGGGACCAGCGTCTCGGCGACGAACCGCCCGCCGAACTCCCCATAGTAGCCGGCAGCGCTCACGGGGCACCTGGCTCGGGCTCGAGCCGACAGGCGAACGCGACCCGCGACACCTGGGCCACCACCGTACCCGGCGGCGCGGGGCCCTGGGTGAACTCGGTGGCCACGGCCATGCGCCCGTCCCCGCCGCCGACGGGCAAGCGGTAGTCGTGAAGCACTTCCGGGCCACCCTCGGCGCTGATGATCGCCTGGAAGACCTGCTCGCGCCCGCTGCCGGTCGAGCGCTGCACCCGCAGCGAGTCGTAGCTCGGTCGGCTCACGATCAGCATGCGACGCTGGGCTTCACCCTCGACCAGAACGACTCGGGTCGGGTGGGGCAGCGCCCCACCGGCAGCGTCGACGCAACCCACTGCGCGATAGGCCGCCAGAGGCCGGGCCGCCGGCTCGCGGCCCGCCGGAACGCTCTCGGCGCCGCGGAGCTCGGCCGCCGAGCACCCCACGAGCGCGAGCCAGAGCCAGCCGCCGAGCCGCTTCATCGGTGGGTAGCCTAGATCGCCCGCGCCCGGCGCGCCGCATGCACGAACGCTCTCACCGCCGGCTCGAGCTTCACCCCGGGGCGGCCGGGCTCCTCCACCCCGCTGGCCACGTCGACACCCCAGGGGGTCGACTCCCGAATTGCCTCGCCCACCGTCTCGGGGCGCAGGCCACCGGCCAGGATGACCCGGCGCCGGCGCACCAGCTCGCGGACCAGCTCGAGGTCGACGCTTTGCCCGGTGCCGCCCAGCGCCCCTTCGACGCGCGCGTCCACCAGCAGCCGATCGCCGGCGTACCCGTCCGCGAGGGCGACGTCAGCCGCGCTGCCGACCCGGATCGCCTTGAACGCCCTGGGCAAGAGCCGCGCGAGCTCGGCGGGCGATTCGGCCCCGTGGAGCTGCAGCACGTCGACCCCGGTCTCTTCCAGCAGCTGTTCTGCCTGATCGACCGCGAGATCGGCCACCACCCCCACCACCTCGATGCGCCCGCGCACGCGCTGCGCGATGGCCCGAGCCATGCTCGTGGGCACGCGCCGGGGCGAGCCCGGCACGAAGTTGAGCCCCAGGGCGTCGGCGCCGACGGCCACGCACAGCTCTGCGTCTTCGAGCCGGGTGACGCCGCAGATCTTGACCCACACGCGGTCTACTCGATCTTCAGCAGCTCTTTGACGGTTGCAATCACCTGCGGCGCCTGGATGGGCTTGGTGATGTAGGCGTTGGCACCGAGCTGAAGCGCGCGCTGTCGGTCCTCGTGCGAGCCTTCGGTGGTGATGATGACGATCGGCGTGTCTTTGTGGACCGGATCGCTGCGCACGCGCTTGACCAGCTTCAGCCCGTCCATGATGGGCATGTTGATGTCGGTGACGATGATGTCGTAGCGCGCCGAAGCGAGCTTGCGCAGCCCGTCGACGCCGTCGTCGGCCTCGGTGACCCGTAGGTTCTTCACCCGGGCGAGAGCGAACACCAGAAGCTGCCGCATCATCGGCGAGTCTTCGACAATCAAGCAGGAGTATTCGGCCATTTTCACACGCTGAGGTCGATGTAGGACTCGAGACCGGGCAGCTTTCGGTCGGCGGCGGCGAACAGGCTCGCGCTGACCAGCGCCGATGCCGCCTGCTGGCCCAAGAGCTTGAACAGCTCGAAGTCGATGGTGTCGAAGCGCTGCTTCTGAGACAAGGTACTGAAGATGGCGATGACGCCGACCCGCTGTTCGTCCACGCTGAGCGGGATGACCGCCGCGGGGGCGTCGAAGTCGCCCCGGCTCGGGTCCCGGTCTTCGTTCACGGCGGCGGCGCCGCTGCGAAAGACCTCGCCGAAGGCGCTCCGCTCGATGCTCACCGGGGCGATGTGCTCGCCGGCCACGCCTTCGAAGGCGACCGGCACCAGCTCGCTCTTGTCGGCGCTGGACAGGTACAGGCAGTAACGCTCGGCACCCACCAGCTGCGCCAGCACCTCTTTGATGCGGCGCATGACCCCGCGCGGCGAGAGGCTGGCGTGGAGCTGGTTCGAGGCCACGAACAGATTCGCCAGGTTGGCGAACTCGGCCTCGATCTCCTCCACACGCGCGCTCACCTCGGTCGATGCGGCTTCGGCGGCGTGAAAGCGCGACAAGAGCTCGCGCTTCTCGGTCTCGAGCAGCTGGATCTTCTCCAGCAGCTCCCGCACGGCCGAGTCGGTCTCGACCTTGGCCCGCAGGCTGGCGTTCTCGGTCTCGAGCTCGCGCAGCCTCGCCTCCATGCGCTCGTGCTCGCGGGTGAACTCTTCGGTGATGCGGGCACCCTTCGAGATGCTGTGCAAGAGCTCGTCGCGCTCCCGCTTGAGATCGGGCGGCGGTGCATCGCTCGACCCGCGCCGTCCTGACTTCTCGCTCACCATCACCTCGACATCACGTTCGAATACGGCCCGGGACGCCCCCGAACGCGGCCCACCGTACCACGCCCCCGGCGCTGCCGAAAAGGGCCGGGGGTCAAGAGCTTTGCTCGCGTCGCCGAGCTTCCGTAGACTGCTGACCGGCCCTCCCCGAGGCGACCCCGAGCGCTCCCATGTCAGAACCCTCCGAGCACCTGCGCGCGATCGACGAGATGTTGGAAGCGGGCGACTACGACGCGGCTCGGCTCGAGCTCGACGAGGCCGGGTCGACCCCGGCGATCGAGGTGCTGCGGATCAAGCTCTTGCTACTCGACGAGTCGGTGCCACCGCCGGTCGCGATGCAGAAGCTGATTCAGCTGATGCGGCAGCACCCGGACGCGCCGGGCGGCAAAGAGCTGTACCAAGAGGCATCGCGCCGCGCCTACCAGCACGGCCAGTCCAGCGTGTCGCACTCTCACCCTCCGCCGCCGGTTCGACCGAAAGACGAGGAGTGAGCTCCGGTGCTGCCGCGTGTGCGCGGCTGGCTCGCGAGTCCGCGCGCGCCCCTGGTCATTGCTCTGGTCGCGCTGGCGCTCGTGAGCCCGTCGCTGGGCAGCGGCATGGCCACCGAGGACTTCGTGTTGCGCGATCTCGCCACGCGCTCCGGCGGCGCGAACATCGACCTGTACGCCACCCTGCGAAGCGGCGCCCAGGTCCGGGGCGGGCAGGTTGCAGGGCTCTTGCCCTGGCTGACCTCGCCTGAGCTCAGGCTGTCGTTCTTCCGACCGCTCTCCAGCGCGTGGACGGTCTTCGACTATCGCGTGCTCGGCGACGCCGTCTGGCTGATGCACCTCGAGAGCATTCTGCTGCTGGCGCTCCTGGCATTCTTGGTCACCTCGTTCGCGCGCCGCGTGGTGGCGGTCCCGTGGGTCGCGGGCCTGGCCGGTTTCATCTACGCCGTGGACGACGCCCACGGCCATGCCGTGGGCTGGCTGGCAAACCGCAGCGCGCTGCTGGCCGCCACGTTCGGAGTGGCAGCCCTCTTGTCGTACGACCGCTGGCGACGCGACGGCGCGCGGCGGCATGCGGTGCTCGCCCCGCTGTTCGTCGCGGCGTCGCTCGGATCCAGCGAGCTGGGCCTGGGCACGCTTGCCTATCTGGCGATGTACGCCCTCGTCCTCGACACCCGACCGCGCGCCCTGCTCGCGCTCGGGCCCGCCCTCTCGGTCGGCGTGGGCTGGGCGGCGGCCTACCGAGCCCTGGGGCACGGCGCCGCCGGCTCGGGGATCTACCTGAGCCCGCTCCACCATCCGGCAGAGTTCGCGGCCCAGCTGCCGTCACGGCTCGGCGCCCTGCTGCTCGGGCAACTCGGCTACCCGCCCGCGGATGCGTGGGTCGCCCTCGGTGACCGCGCCCACGGGTGGCTGGCCCTCGGCGGGCTGGGCGCCCTGGCCCTGGTAGCGATCGCGACGCACTTCGCCGACGCCGCTCTGACCCGGGTCGTGCGCTTCGCCGCGGGCGGGATGGTGCTCTCGCTGGTGCCGGCAGCGGCGACCTCGCCCAGCGACCGCACCTTGTTCTTCTCGGGCATCGGCGCGGCCATCGCGCTCGCCGCGGGCGGCGCGGCCGCGCTCGATCGCGCCCGCGGGTGGCCCAAGGCACTGGCGCTTCCGCTGCTGGCGGTCCACGTGGTCGCGGCTCCGGTGCTCTTGCCCTGGCGCAGTCTCACCATGGCGCGGCTGCACGCGCTCAGCCTCGAGGCCAGCGCCAGCGCCTACGCCACGGTCGCCACCGGCGACGACCTGGTCATCGCGTTGACCGCCCCGGATTACTACTTGTGCTCGCAGCTCCGGAGCTTGCGCCATTGGGCGGGCCGCGGGCCGTCGCCCGCAGTGATGTGCCTTTCCGCGAGCGGCGGACCGGTCGAGGTCGAGCGGGTCGACGACAGCGCGCTGGCGGTCCGGGTGGCTGGGGGCTACCTCGAAGCGCCTTTCAATCGGATCTTCCGTAGCCGCGCCCAGCCGATGCGCGCCGGTGACCGGGTTTACCTGGGCACGATCGAAGCTCTGGTCACCGAGGTCACGCCGGCGGGCGAGGCGCTGAACGTGACCTTTCGCTTCGTCTGGCCGCTCGCGAGTGAGCGCTTGCGCTTCGTTCGCTGGAATGGCCGGCGCTTCGAGCCCACCACCGTGCCGCGCGCGGGTGAGCGGCGCGTGCTGAGCGCCTCCGCCGGCTCACCGCGCTGACGGCAGGGGCGGTGGCGCCTCGGGCGCCGGCTCAGTCGCCGCCAGATAGGCGCCCGCCACGATCAGGGCGCCGAGCAACAGCACGGCCGCCCCGATGCCGATCGCCCAGGCCAACGCCGAGCTCGCCGGGCGCGGCGACGAGGGCGCGATCGACGTCCGCGAGACGTACACCGGGTGCGACCGCGGCACCGAGAGCATCACCGACGACGACGGCGCGAGGGATGTGGGCACCGCGGCGTACACCGGGTTCGAGCTCGGGACCGGGGCGGCGACCGGGAGCGGCGTGGCCAGGGGCGCGGCGGAGATCGGCACCTCGCCGAAGGCCAGGGTCTTGCCGACCGACGACTGCGGAACGACGCTGGGTCCGACGATCGGGGGTTGCTCCCCGTAGAGCACGGTGGCGCCACGCCTCGGCGGGTCCTCCAGCGCCCCGCCGGACGCGTCGTCCGGGTGCTCCAAGCTCGATTCGTGCACGACCTGGGTCGGCTCGTCGTCGGGGAGCGTGGCGCGATGCCCGGCCGCGGGCAGCGCAGCCAAGAACTCGCGGGCCGACTGGAACCGCCGGCCCGGATCCTTGTCGGTGGCGCGCGCCATCAGCGCACCGAGGGGCGAGCCTCGAACCGAGTCGGTCAGCGGCACGCTGCGCGGCGAGACTTGCTCGATGCACACGTCGATGGTCGTGCCGCGGAACACCGGCTCGCCCGCGAGCAGCTCGGCCATCACCAAGCCCAGCGAGTAGAGGTCGGTGGCGGGCGAGATCTCGTCCCCTCGCAGCTGCTCTGGCGCCATGTACCGCGCGGTGCCGACCACGACGTCGGCGGCGGTGAGCTGCGTGGCGTCGCGGGCCGAACGCTTGGCGATGCCGAAGTCCAGCACCTTGACGAAATCTGCGTGGCCGCCGTAGCTGCAAAGGTGGATGTTCGCCGGCTTGATGTCACGGTGGACCATCCCCAGATCGTGCGCCTCGGCCAGCGCGTCGAGCACGGCGCGCGCGATCCGCGCCGTCGACTCGGGGGTCTGCGGGCCACGCTCGCTCAGCCACGACGAGAGGGACTGGCCTTCCAGGAGCTCGAACGCGATGTAGGGAACGCCCAGCTCGTCTTCGCCGTGAGCGTGCAGGCGCACGCTGTGTGGGCAGGTCAGCCGTTCGCCGAGCTCGGCCTCGCGCCGGAACCGATCACGCCCGACGCCGTCCAGCTGCTCGGGCAAGAGGATCTTGAGCGCGACCTCGGTGTCGAGGAAGCCGTCCACGGCGCGGAACACCGCGCCGTGCCCACCACGGCCCAGCCGGTCGACGATCCGATAGCGCCCGGCAAACAGCTGCCCGGCGGTCGGCAGCGCGGTCATCGAGCCGCCCCCGTCGCGAGCCACAGGCCATGACTGCCGCCGCCCAGCACGGTGGCCACGATCATCGCCAGCCAGGCGAGGCCGAACACCAACCGCACCCGATTCCAGTAGGTTTTTGCACCACTCTGGCCATAAGGCAGCAAGATGGCGAGCGCTAGCGCCGGCCCGACAAAACGATGGAGGGTCAGCGTGGCGAAGGCGGCGCTCAGCGCCATCCAGAGGCGGAGCAAGAGCAGCGTTCGTGCCTCACCCAGCTTCACGGCGGTGGTGACCACGCCGGCCGCGGCGTCCTCTTGCCGATCGCGCAGCACCTGGATCAGCTCGAAGGCGCCCGAGAACAGCCCGAGCTGGCCGACCAACAGCCAGCCAAGGCCGCGGTCGAGGGGCACCGCCACCAGGGCCATGGCCCCACCACAGATGGCCATCGCCAGCACGTCGGCGAAGGGGACGCGCTTGACCTTGGCCGAATACAGCCAGCAGAGGCCAGCCCCGAGCGAAAGCGCCAGCAAGAGGCCCGGGCTGTAGACCAGCGCGATGGCCGAAAGCAGCGCCACCAGCGCCCACTGCGCGCCCAGCGCCGCGCCCCGGTGCTCGGCCAAGAAGCGCGTCTTTTCCTGGGCGCGACCGGTCTGAAGGTCGCGATCCAGATCGCAGTAGTCGTTGGTCAGGTAAGCGAGCAGGTTGAGCAAGAGCGCAAACCCCGTGCGCACCAGCATCTCGACCAGGGTCAAGCGCAGCGCAATCATCACCGAGATCGCCCCCGCGAGGTTCGCCATCTCGAGCCGACGGAGGCGGAAGACAGCCACGTCGAACAGGATGCGCAGCGCGCTCGACATCGGGGGGGAAGAAAACCTCGCGGGTATCCTAATGGACCTTGCGCAGCATTGGAAACCCGCCACTATCGCACCCGATGTCGAGCCCGACGGCGAAGAGCGTCGTCATCGTCACGTTGATCCTGGCGGTGGCCGTCTGGCTCCACCTGCCCTCGCTGGACGCCGGTCTGGCCGCCGACGACTTCTTGAACCGGGCGATGCTCGAGGGGCGCTACCCCGTGCCGCGGTCGCCCCTCGACCTGTACGCCTTCCTGCATCGGCAGAGCGAGCTCGCCCCGATGATGGACGGCGGCGTGGTGCCTTGGTGGAGCCACCCGGAGCTCAAGCTCAGCCTGCTGCGGCCCTTGTCCAGCGCCCTGCTCTGGCTCGATCAGCGGGGGCTCGACCTGTCACCCCGCGGGCAGCACGTGCATTCCCTGCTCTGGGCCCTGGTGCTGCTCGGATCGTACTTCCTGCTGGCGCGCCGGCTGGTCAGCGAGGGCGCCGCGCTGATCGCCACCGCGATCCTGGCCTTCGACTCGTCCCTGGTCGCCCCCATCGCCTGGATCTGCAACCGCACCGCGTTGATCAGCGCCAGCTTCGGCGCCCTCGGGCTGTGGGCCTATCTGCGCTTCCGCCAAGACCGTTGGCAGCCGGGGCTGTGGGTGGCGCCGGCGGCGTTCACCCTGGCGCTCGCCGGGGGAGAATACGCCATCTGCGCGCTGGGCTACGTGATCGCGTTCGAGCTTCTCGGCAAGGGCGACCCGCTCGCCGAGCGGCTGCGGGGGCTCGCGCTGGCGGCCATCCCGGCGGGCATCTACCTGAGCGCGCACGTGGGGCTGGGCTACGGCGCCAAGGGCTCGGTGGTGTACATCGGCCCGTTCGACGCCCCGGCTCAGTTCGCCTTCGAGGCGTTGCTCCGCGTGCCGTCGATGATCGTGACCGAGTTCGTGCTCGAGCCGGGTGAAGAGGTGTACGCCAAGCTGCTCGCGCGCTCGCCGCGGGTCGCGCTTTCGCTGATGCCGGCGGTGGTGGTGCTGGGGCTCGCGGTCGGCACCTGGCGGCGCAGCAGCGCCGAAGGTCGGCGCCGCCTGGGCGCCGCGGCTCTGGGCATGCTCCTGGCCATGCTGCCGCTGGTGGGCACGGTGCCCTCGGTGCGCCTGCTGCTGATCGCCAGCTTCGGCGGAAGTGCGTTGCTCGGGGCCGTGATCTGGGACTCGGGCGCGAGGCTCTTCGAGCAGCGTACCCTCGGGACCTGGCTGCGCGTGCTCGTGACCACCCCGCTGGCCCTGTGGCACCTGGGCCACGCGCCCCGGCTGACCCGCGACTACACCCACTATTGGCAGACGATCGTCGGTGGGATCCGCGCCAAGCACCTGGCCGCGGAGATCGATGACCGCAAGGTGGCCGGACAAGAGCTGGTGCTGATCAACGCCACCGGCGATCTCGCGGCGCTGCTCTACCCGCCTTGGGTCAGAAATCACCAGGGCGCCCCCATGCCCAAGCGCTGGCGCGTGCTGGGCATCGCCCGCTCGGCGCAGCGCGCGACGCGCACTGCCGACGACACGCTCGAGCTCTCGGTCGTCCACGGCCACATGTTCGAGGACCCCACCTCGCAGCTGTTCCGGGCGCCGAGCCGGCCGTTTCGCCCCGGAGATCGCGTCGCGCTGCCAGGCCTGGAAATCACCGTGGTCGAGGTGGACGGCTGGGCGCCCAAGCGCGTCCGCTATCGATTCGACTCGAGCTTGGACGACCCGAACCGCGTCTTCTTGCTGATGGAGTTCGGGCGTATGCGCCGTGGATTCATGCCCAAGGTGGGCGAAGAGTTCGTGGTGATGCCCGCGGGCTGATCACTCGCCCTCGTCCTCTTCGGGCGGGGCCGTGCTGCCACCATCCGGACGCTCGACCACGGCGGCTTCGGGCAGGTCGCCCGCGTCGCCAGCGCCCCCCAAGCGCCCGCGAATTCGCTGCACGCTGGCGTGCATGAAGGTCGCGGTGCGGTCGTTGCCGTCGGGTTCGAGCCACGTCATGGTCTGGTAGGTGGTCGAGCTGAAGCGGGCAGCCACGATGCACGCCGTCAGGCGATCGAGCGTGACCTCGCCGTCGGAGTCACCACGCAGCCCCGCCAGCGACGCGCGCAAGCCGGGGATGGTCGGGTGCGGAACCTCTTGGTTCGGAGCTTGCTGGCGCGCGCGAATGCCGATGCGCGCGGTGCTGGCCGTCAGCTCGACCAGGGTCAGGTCGGCCACATGCGTCGCCTTCACCCCCTTGATCTCCAGCGGCACGCTGAACCGCCAGCGCGCACCGACCCCGACCGGCACCGGCGGCAGCCGGAGCGGAAACGAGCGCTGAGCCCCCAGCGCCTCGTCCAGGAAGCCCTTGATCTCGGGGGGTGGGACGACCCCGCCCAGGTGCTCGGTGGTCACCTCCAGGATTTCGGCGTTCTCGGCGATCAGCGCCCGGGTGGTCAGGCCCTTCAAGAGCCCGAGAGCTTCGTTCACCTTGCCGATGAAATCCGCGGGGGCCGTGGCGCTTCGTACGCCGATGCGCTCGAGCGTGGCGCGCTCTTCCACCAGGCGCAGCGGCTTGCCGTCGCGCTCTTGGATCAACGGATCCGCCGTGCCCCGCAGGACCTCGACCCGGGTCTTCATGACCAGCGTCGGGGCCTGGATGGGGGGATCGCCGGTGCGACCGAACGAGCCATCGCTCTCGAGCTCGACCACGTACTCGAGCCCGGCCCAGCGCCCCACCTCGAGCTTGGCGCGCGGCTCGCCGCCGGCGCTCAGTACTTCCATGCCCACCGGTGCGTCGCCTGCCGAGGCGTCGGCGCCGGCGCCGGGCTTCCCCTTGCCGCACATGAAGTCGCAGCCCGGCGCCACCAGCGCCAAAGCCACGAGCACGAGCCAGGGCCGCCGGTGTCCGCGCCTCATCGCGAGCCAAGCTAACACGTGACCGGTCCGGTGTTAGGCTGGCGGGGCCGTGATTCGAGCCCTCGCCCTGGTCGTGGTCGTCAGCGCCGTCGCCTGCGAAAGTGACCGCCCGCCGCCCGGACCCGAGCCGGCAAAACCGACGGGGAGGGTGGAGATCGTGAAGCTCGCGGCGGGCGAAGACAGCGTCCTCGCCATCGCGCGCGAAGCCGCCCGCGCTCAGGCCGACAAGAAGAAGCTGGTGGTCTACGTGGGCGCCGCGTGGTGCGAGCCCTGCACCCGCTTCCACGACGCCGCCGCCAAAGGCTTGCTCGACGCCGCGTTCCCGAACCTCAGGCTGCTCGAGCTCGATCGGGATCGAGACGAGGCCGAGCTGCGCAAAGCCGGCTGTTTGTCGCGCATGATCCCGCTGTTCGCCTTGCCGACAGCGGACGGCCGCTGCTCCGAGCGCCGCATGGAGGGGTCGATCAAGGGCGAAGGTGCCGTGGCCGAGATCACGCCAAGGCTGCGGGCCCTGCTCGAGTGAGTGGCCTCAGCCCCCGGCCTGCCCCAGCCACAGCGAAAGCTCGGGGCCGACCACGCGCGCCGCTCGCCGGAGCGCCGCCAGGTCTCGGGCGCCCACCAGCAGCATGGCCGTCCTGAGCTCGGCCTCGACACGGTCGAAGAAGTCTTCGACGCCGGTCTCGCCGCCGCCCTCGAGCGCCTGAAGCACGGGCCGCGCGAGCCCGGCGGCGTGGGCGCCCAGAGCGATCGCCTTGGCCACGTCGAGCCCCGACGACACCCCGCCGGTGGCGAACACGGTGTCGAACCCGTGCCCGGCGGCAAGCGCGACGCTGGCGGCGGTGGGGATCCCCCATTCCCAGAAGGTCTCGCCCAGCCCGCGACGCGACGCCTGGGCCCGCTGGGTCTCGACCGCGACCCAGCTCGTGCCGCCGGCGCCCGAGACGTCCAGGTGGCGCACTCCGGCGGCGCGCAGTCGTCGGGCCACGCTGCCCGAGATCCCGCAGCCCGTCTCTTTGACGACCAGCGGCAGGGCCAGCTCGCTCACCAGCCGCGCGATGGTGGACAGCCCGTTGCGGAAGTCGCGATCGCCGCCCGCCTGCACGGCCTCTTGTGCCGGGTTCAGGTGCAGACACAGAGCGTCGGCGGCCACCGAGCGCGCCAGCGCCGCGACCTCGTCGCTCTGCATCTGAGCCGCCTGGACCAGCCCGATGTTCCCCAGCAAGAGCACGTCCGGGGCGACGTCGCGAACCCGATAGCTCTCGGCCACCGAAGGGTCCTTGTACATGGCGCGCTGACTGCCGAGCCCGAAGGCGTACCCGCGCGCCTGCGCCAGCTTCGCAAGCTGGCGGTTGATGCCGGCCGCGCGTTCGGTGCCGCCGGTCATGCCGGCGATCAGGATCGGCGCGCGCAGCGTCTTGCCCAGAACCCGTTGAGAGGTGTCGATCTCGTCCAGCGACAGCTCGGGGAGCGCGTCATGGACGAACCGGACCGCCTCGAAGAGGGTCGTGGTGTGGTGAAACCCGACGTCGCCGCGGGCTGCGAGGTCGAGGTGGTCGTCCTTGCGCTTGCCGATCTCGCTCATCGGGCCGAGCGGGCCACACGTGGGCGCAAAAGAGAAGGCCCGAGGGCCCTCTGCCGACCATTGACACGCCCCGCCGCGCTCCCTAACCTCAGCCCGAAAATGCCTAAGAGGTCGAGGACTTCCGGTCCAGGCCGGCGCCCGCCGAAGGGCAAGGCGAAGGCCATCGCCAAGAACCCCTTCGCTGCGCTGCTCACCGCGGTGCGCCGCGACGTGGACGCGCGCCTCGCCGGCTACCTCGACGAGCACCTGGCCGCCGCGAAGGCGTTCGGGCCCGGCATGACCGAGATGGTCTCGGCGTTGCGCGACCTGACGTTGCGGGGCGGCAAGCGCGCGCGCGCGGCGCTCTTGGTGGCCGGGTACCGGGCGGCCAGCACCGGGGCCAGCCTCGAGCCAGCCCTCGACGCCGGGGTCTCGCTCGAGCTGTTGCACGCCTACTTCTTGGTGCACGACGACTGGATGGACCGCGACGACACGCGGCGCGGGGGCCCCAGCGTCCACGCCGCCCTCGCGCGCCGGCTGCGCTCACGCGACAAGGGCGAGGCCTCCGCCATCCTGGCCGGCGACTACGCCGTGGCCCTGGCGGCCGAGGCGCTCTCGCGCGTCGAGATCGAGCCCAAGCGTGCGAGCAGTGTCCTCGGGTGCTTCGCCGAGATGCAGCTGGCGGCGGTCACCGGTCAGCAGCTCGATCTGATGGCCAACGCCGCCGACATCGAGAAGGTGTACGAGCTCAAGACCGGGAGCTACACCATCCGGGGCCCGCTGCGCATGGGCGCGCTGATGGCCGGCGCCAACAGCCGACTGCTCACCGCGCTCGATCGCTTCTCACTGCCGGTCGGCATCGCCTACCAGCTGCGCGACGACCTGCTCAGCGTGTTCGGTGATCCAAAGACCACCGGCAAGCCGTTCGGCAGCGATCTTCGCGCCGGGAAGAACACGGTGGTGCTGCTGACGGCGCTCAAGCGCGCCCGGGGCCGCGACCATCGCGTGCTCAAGGCCGCGGTGGGGAACGCCCGTGCCACCGACGCCGAGCTGCGGCTGGCCGTCGAGGTGATCGAGCGCTGTGGCGCCCGCGCGGCGGTCGAAGAGCGCATCGACGAGCTGGTGGCCTCTGCGCTGTCCGCCCTCCGCGCCGGCCGCCTGCCGCCTGACGGCATCGAGCTGCTCGAGGGGGCAGCTCGGGTGCTGACGCTCAGGCGAAATTGATGGCGCACGCCTGCGGCAAAGTGATTCTGCTCGGCGAGCACGCGGTGGTGCACGGCGTTCCCGCGATTGCCGCGGGCATCGAGCGCGGCGCCACGGCCCAGGCAGAGCGTGCAGCAAGCACCGAGCTCTCGATCGACTCCGTCACGGCCAGCCCGGGCGACGGCAGTGATCTGGGTCGCGCGCTGTCGGCGCTGCTCGCCGAGCTCGGCGTGACGGGCGTGCGCATTCGGGCCAGCTCGGCGCTGCCGGTGGGCTGCGGGCTGGGCTCGTCGGCGGCGCTGGCGGTCGCCGTCGCACGCGCGGTGCAAGACCTCGAGGGGAGCCCTTCGCCAGAGCGCACTCTGGCCGCCGCCACGGCGTGGGAGCAGGTGTTCCACGGAAACCCGTCGGGCATCGACACGGCGGCCGCGATCCACGGCGGGTGCATCTGGTACACGCGCCAGGGCGGGCCGGTGCCGCTGAGCCTCGGGCGCCCGCTCACCCTGGGGGTCGCGGTGGCAGGTCCGGCCGCCAGCACCAAGCAGATGGTCGAGTCCGTGGCCCAGCTGGGCCAGCGTCGTCCGGAGGTGTTCGCCAAGTCGCTGGCCGGGATCGAGTCGCTGGTCAAGAACGCGCGCTTGGCGCTCGAAGCCGGGGATCTGCCGGGCCTGGGGCGCCTGCTCGATCTGAACCAGATGCTCTTGTCAGGGCTGATGGTCTCGACCGAAGAGATCGAGACCGCCTGCCGGCTGGCCCGCGCCGCCGGGGCGCTCGGAGCGAAGCTGACCGGCGCCGGGGGTGGGGGCGCGGTGATCGCGCTGTGCGACGACGACCCTGAGCCCGTGCTGGCGGCCTGGCGCCAGGGCGGGCTCGCGTGCTTCAGCACACGCGTCGGAGCAAAGGCAGACGCGCCATGACCCGAATCCGCGCCGTCGCGTGCTCCAACATCGCGCTCGCCAAGTACTGGGGCAAGGCCAGCGTCGCCGAGAACCTCCCGGCGACTCCCAGCCTGTCGCTGACCCTCGCCGGGCTCCGCACCATCACCGAGGTCGAGATCGATCCGGACCTGGGCCGCGATCATGTCCAGCTCGACGGCGTCGAGCTCACCGAACGGCCGCTCGAGCGCGTGGTTCAGCTGCTCGATCGGCTGCGCGCCCGGGCAGGCACGTCGCGCTTTGCCCGAGTGGTGAGCCGCAACGACTTCCCCACCGCGGCGGGCCTGGCGTCGAGCGCCTCGGGGTTCGCGGCGCTGGCGCTCGCCGGCGCCCGCGCCCTGGGCCTGGATCTGTCACTAGAGGCGCTGAGCGACGTCGCGCGCGCCTCCAGCGCCTCGGCAGCGCGATCGCTGTTCGGCGGGTTCGCGGCGCTGCCCGCCGGCGGTCGCACCGCCGAGCGGGTCGCCCCCGGCGATCACTTCCCGCTGTCGATGGTGGTGACGCTGACGGCCAAGGGCCCCAAGGCCATCGGCTCGACGCAGGGCATGCAGCACACCGCGACCACCAGCCCCTACTACGCACCCTGGGTGAGCCACTCGCCGGCCCTGTTCGACGCAGTGAAGCGCGGCGTCTTGGAGCGTGATTTCGAGCGCCTGGGCACGGCCATGGAACAGAGCGCGCTGATGATGCACGCCTCGATGCTCGCCGCGAGCCCGGCCGTGATCTACCTCACGCCCACCACGCTGGCGGTGATGGCCGCGGTGCGCGAGCTGCGTGCCCGCGGCACCCCGGCGTTTTACACCATGGACGCCGGACCCCACGTCAAGGTGCTGACCCTGCCCGAGCATGCCGCTCGCGTCGCAGCCTGCGTCGAAGGCGTGCCCGGGGTCGAGCGGACCATCGTCACCGGCGCCGGTCCCGATGCGGCGCTGACCGACGAAGATCCCCGGAGCCTTCCGTGAGGGCGCGGGCCCCCGGCAAGCTGGTGATCTCGGGGGCGTACGCCGTGCTCCGCGGCGCGCCGGCCATCGTGACCGCCGTGACCCGCTACGCGATCGCCGACACGGCACGCCCGGCCGAGCGGGTCACGCCCGAGGTGCGCGCGGCCCTCGGCACGGCGGCCGCGCCGTGGTTCGACGCCTCGGAGTTGCGGGGCCCGAAGGGCAAGCTCGGGCTGGGCTCGAGCGCCGCCATCTTGGTCGCCAGCCTGGCCGCGCTGGCGCTCGACGCCGGAGCCACCGGGGACGACGCTTCGCTCGCCGGCGCCGTGCTCGAACGCGCGCTCGACGCGCACCGCGTGGCCCAGGGCGGGGGCAGCGGCGTGGACGTCCTCTGCTCGGCCCTGGGCGGCAGCCTGGTGGCTCGCCGGTCCGCCGGGGGGCTGGTCAGCGATCGGATCGCGCTGCCCGGCGCGCTCTCTTGGGAGGTGTGGGCCGGCGGTGCGCCCGCGTCCACGGCCCACTTCGTGGCCAAGGTCGAAGAGCTCGCCGCGCGCGAGCCCTCGCGCTTCGAGACCCACATGGCGAGCCTGTGCACGGCGGCGGCAGAAGCGGCAGCGGCGGCTTCGGCGGGCCGCGCCGGCGACCTTCTGACCCACCTCGACGCGCAGCGCCGCGGCCTGGGCGCGTTGGGCCAGGCCGCCGGCGTCGAGATCGTCACCGCCGACGTCGCCGAGCTCGGCGCGATCGCCGCTCGCGAGGGCGCGGTGGTGCTGCCCTCCGGCGCCGGTGGCGGTGACGTGGCCCTGTTCGTGGGTCGGGGTCCGCCGTCGGCAGAGCTCTGCGCCCGCCGCTCGGCGCTGGGGCACGCGGTGCTCGAGCTTTCGCTCGGGGCTCGCGGCGTCCACGCGTGGTAAGAGGCGTTTTCCCGATGACCCAGAGCCGTGACTCGTCCCCCGACGCCGATGCGTCGGGCTCGCGCATCCCCGGTTTCTACAAGCTCGACATCGCCGGCCGCCGGAAAGAGATCGCGACCCGCGCGGCCATCGACGAGCAAGAGATTCTGGCCGCCGTGGCCAGCGGGGGGCTCGACGCCGGCACGGCCGACAAGCTGGTCGAGAACGTGCTGGGCACGTACTCTCTGCCGTTCGGCCTGGCGCTCAACTTCCGGATCAACGGCCGGGATCGTCTGGTGCCGATGGTGGTTGAAGAGCCGAGCGTGATCGCCGCGGCCTCGAACGCCGCCAAGATGGTGCGGGCGGCCGGGGGCTTCTGCGCCGAGATGGTCGAGTCGCTGATGACCACTCAGGTCGAGGTGTACGAGGTGCGCGACCCCGCGCGCGCCGTCGAGCGCCTCGAGTCGCACGCCGCCGAGCTGCTGGCGCTGGGGACCCGCGCCGTGCCGAACCTGGTCGAGCGCGGCGGCGGGCCCCGCTCGATCGACGTCCGTGACATCGGCCAGGATCGCGTCGTCGTCCACGTTCATGTCGACTGCCGCGATGCCATGGGCGCCAACCTGGTCAACTCCATCGCCGAGGCCATCGGCCCGCGGGTGGCCGAGCTGAGCGGCGGAACCCTGGGCCTGCGCATCTTGACCAACCTGTGCGATCGCCGCCGCGTCCGCGCAACTTGCCGGGTTCACGCCAAGGACCTCACGCTGGCACCGGGGCCCGGGTCCGAGCCGCCCCGGGTCACCCCCACCGGCGCCGAGATCGTCGACCTGATCGTCGAGGCGTCGCGTTTTGCCGAGCTCGACCCGTACCGCGCCGCCACCCACAACAAGGGGATCATGAACGGCGTGGACGCGGTGGTGCTCGCCACCGGCAACGACTTCCGCGCGGTCGAAGCCGGCGCCCACGCGTACGCCGCTTCGTCCGGCCGCTATCGTCCGCTGGCCACCTGGCGGCGCGATGGCGCCGATCTGGTCGGCACCCTCGAGCTGCCCCTGTCGCTGGGGATCGTCGGCGGGACCCTGCGCGTGCACCCCGCGGCGCGCCTCTCGCTGCGTTTGCTCGAGGTGACCACCGCCGGCGAGCTTCAAGAGGTGGCGGCCTCGGTCGGGTTGGCGTCGAACCTGGCTGCCCTGCGCGCGCTGGCCACCGAAGGCATCCAGCGCGGGCACATGTCGCTGCACGCGCGCTCGGTGGCGGCAGCCGCCGGCGCCGGCGACGACGAAGTGGAACGCGTGGCCGCCGCCATCGCCGAGCTCGGCAGCATCACGCTGGAAGAGGCGGGCCGACAGCTCGCAAAGCTGAGAGAGGAGCGCTGATGTCCAAGGTCGCCGACTTGATCCGTCCCGAGCTGGCCGAGCTGGGCGTGTATGCACCGCTGGAAGGCGATTTTCCGATCCGGCTCGACGCCAACGAGGCGCCAGCCCTCTTGTCTGCCGGCGCCCGTGCGCGCCTGGCAGCGGTGGCCGCCGCCACGGCCTGGGAGCGCTACCCCGACGCGCGCGCGGCCGCGCTGCGCGAGGCCATTGCCACCCGCACCGGGGTGAGCCCCGGCGAGGTATTCGCCGGCGTGGGCAGCGACGAGGTGATCGCGACCCTGCTCACGGTGCTGGTCCGCCCCCGGGGCAAAAGCCCCGCCCCCACGCTGCTCACCACCACCCCCAGCTTCGTGATGTACCGGCAGAGCGGGCGCGCGCGCGGCTGGAACGTGATGGAGGTGCCGCTCGACGCCGAGTGGGACCTGGCCGAGAGCTCGATGGCCAGGGCGATCGAGATGACTCCGCCGAACGTGGTGTTCATCGCGACGCCCAACAACCCGACCGGCAACCTGATGAGCCCCAATCGGCTGGAGCACGTGATCCAGGCCGCCGCCGGGGCACTGGTGGTCATCGACGAGGCCTACGTCGACTACTCGTCGGGCGACCACCTGGACCTCTATCGCAAGTACGACAACGTGGCGCTCTTGCGCACGCTCTCGAAGGTGGGGTTCGCGGCGCTGCGCGTGGGGTGGCTGGTGGCACGCCCCGAGCTGGTCGCAGAGCTCGACAAGGTGCGCCTGCCCTACAACCTGCCCACGACCTCTCAGACCCTGGCAGCCACCGTGCTGCGCGAGCTGTCCGCCGAGATCGACGCTCTGGCCGCCACGGTCAAGGCAGAGCGCGCCCGCCTGTGCGAGGCCCTGGCCGCGCTGCCGCGGGTGACGCTGACGCCCAGCCAGGCCAACTTCGTCTGGCTCGGGACCGAACGGCCTGCCGGCGAGGTCTTCGATGCCCTGTGCGAAAGGAAGATCTTGGTCCGCAGCTTCCACGCGCGCGGCGGGCGGCTTGGCTCGCAGCTGCGTGTCACGGTCGGAACGCGAGAAGAGAACGACGCTTTCTTGCAGGCCTTGCGCGAGGTGACGTGACCGCACGCCGGGTCCTCGCGACGATGCTCGTCGCCAGCGTCACCGGGTGCGGGCTCACGGGCACCACCGTGACTCGCGTGTACTCTGGGCGCACCCACCAGGGCCCTTATCTCTCGCCCGAGGCGTACGCCCACTACGCCCAGGGCGTGGCCCACGAGCAGGGCGGCAAGCTCGCAGACGCGCTCCGCGAGTATCGCGCCGTGCTGACCGAAGACGACTCGAGCCCCGACGTCTGGACGCGGATCGGCGCCGTCGAGTGCCGCGCGGGGCGGGACAGCCGCGCTTCCTTCGCCCAGGCCGAGGCCCTGGATGCGGAGTTCGCGCCGCTGTGGCGCGAGCGCGCGGCCTGCGCCCTGTCGCGCGGCGACGCACGCGGCGCGCTGCCGCTGGCAGAGCGCGCGGTGGCGCTCGATCCGGACGACGAGGCCGCGTCGCTCTCGGTGGTGCGCGCCCTCGAGAAGCTGGGCCGCCGCGACGAGGCACGGCGCTGGCTCTGGGCGCTGTGGGTTCGAGACCCCACGTCCACGGCGACCGCCGACGCGCGCCGCGCCGCCGGTTCCCCACCCGAGCGGGCACTTCCACCGGACGCGCTCGGGGCCCGACGCCCGGGCGATCGCCGGCCGGCGCTTGCCGACGTGGACCGGGCGCTGGCGGCCGGTGAGCTCGAGCGCGCCAAGCAGCTCGCGCGGGGGGCGGGCCTCTCTTCCGGAGGGTTCGCCTTGCGCGCGGTCGCCTTCGGGTGGAGCGCGCTGGCCACCCGCGAGGCCGCACGCGCGCTCGACGGCGATCCCAACGACGCAGACGCGCTGATCGCCGCCGCGTGCGCAGCCAACCTGAGCGGGGATCACGCCGCCTTCGATCACACGCTGCGCTCGCTGGGCACGGCGCCGCTCACCCCCAGCCCGCTGGGCGTTCGCTTGTTTCGCGAGCTGCTTGCGCGCCGCGCGGGCTCGGCGGCGGCAGACGCCTGGCGCAACGCCTGGGCCCTGCCCCCGGCGGCCGATCGCCTCGACGCTGCGGTCGATGCCCGCGGCCGCTGAGCCCCCGGCGCGCCACGCTCGGGATCAGTGAATCACGACCTTGGGCTTCTTCGGCGCCTCTGGCAGGTCTTTCTTCTTGTCGAAGGTGAGCTCGAGGTCGAGCTCGACGCTCTTGCCCTCTTCGATCTTCACCTTCTTCTGCGTCGTGGCCATGGTGACCGGCAGAAGCGCGTTCACGCTCACTTCTCCGACCGGAATGCCCGTGATCTCGTACTTGCCGTCGAGGCCCGTGACGTCGAACGTGGCGTATTTCAGCACGAACACGTCGGCGACCATGAACAGGTGCATCTGGTCGATCAACGTGTAGCGCCCAGGAACGTGCGGATACAGCTTCACCGCCGACCCACCCGGCACCGCGATCATGTCGGCGCGCATCTGCCCGCCCATCAGCTTGGGCACGTAGGGCTCGCCGTCCTTGCTCTTCACGTCCAGGCGCTGGCCATAGGTCAGCGCGATCGTTCGGCCGGGAAACGCGCACCCCTCGGTGTCGAGCGTCACCGCTTCGCCCTTGGCTGGCACGAAACCGGGGTACTCGGTCACCGTGACGAGCACGTCGGCCAAGCTGCGCACCATGCCTTCACGGAACGCGCGACCGTAGACGGCCCGCGCGTTCTTGCACTTGTCGGGGATCTTCGCGGTCACGTCGGGCAGCGCCGGTGCCGGGTCGCCCTTGACGGTCACGGTGCCGCGCAGCGTGCCAGTCGGGCCCCGATACGGCTGCTCGCCTTTCGGGTTCACCAGCCGGCGGACCTCGGCCTCCGAGAACGGTGTCGCGTTCAGGACCGGCCCGGCCGAAGCGCTGGGCGGCGCGCTGGGCGACGGCGCGCTGCTCGGCGCTGCATCGGCAGACGGACCAGCAGGGCGATCGCAGCCGCCGACCAAGATGGCAGCGGCGACAACCCAGGTGGCAGCGGCAGGCAGGCGCATGGGGCTCTCCGGTGCACCGGTAGTACCCCGATAAACATTGGAATTCAAAGACTTTTCTCCGGAATGGCGCCGCGAGGAAGAAATCCGCTCGGGGTGCGTACCACGGCCGACTGCAATCTCGGGGCCGCAACCTTTCGGGATGTTTGTGAACCCGCCGCAAGCTGTGTAACGTCCCGACGCCCGGCGAAACCGGGCATTTTTCACAAGGACTCGTCGATGCACACTCGTTCCCGCTCGTTCACCGTCTTCGCTGCCACCGCGCTCATTGCCGGGGCGCTCTTGGCTTGCAAGAAGAAGACTCCGCCGACGACCGATCCCGGCACCGGCACCGGAGCGGGCCCGACCCCGACCGTGGCGCCCACGGCCCCGCCCACCCCCAGCTTCGATTCGTCGAAGCTCTACAAGGTCGGCGAGACGGCCAAGGCCCCCGACTTCACGATGGCCATCGAGAACGTGAAAGAGTGCAAGGTCCCCTACTACTTCAAGGCGAAGAAGGGGAACATCAAGCTCGGCGTCGAGGTGCAGATCGAGGGCTCGGCCGACAAGGACGTGCCGGTGAACCCGTTCTACGCCAAGGTCACCGACGGCGACGGGTACTCGTACACCAGCACCTTCGGTGGCTGCGACCCCGAGCTGAAGAGCGTGCGAGTGAACAAGGGCGAGAAGGCCAAGGGGTGGATCACCTTCGAAGTGCCCCAGAAGGCCAGCAACCTCAAGCTGACCTACAACCCGTTCATCGTGAGCACGGTGAAGCAGGAAGTGAAGTTCGACCTGGGTCGCTGATCGAGCTCGAGCTCGAGTCCCCGCGGGGCGCCCACCGGGCGCCCCGTTTTCGTTTGTACCGGCTACTTCGCGCTGACCACGATCTTGGCGGCGCCGGCCATGTCCAGCGACCAGCCGGGCGCGATGCCCAGGGCGAACACCAGCACCGCCGCCAGCACCAGCGCGCTGGACACGAACGCAGACTTCATGGGAACCGCAGGCTGCGCGCCGGGGGCCGGTTCGCGCATGTACATGAAGACCATCACGCGCAGGTAGTAATAGGCGCCGACCAGGCTGTTGAGCAGGCCCACCACCGCCAGCACATAGAGCTCGGCGTCGAAGGCGGCGCGGAACACGTAGAGCTTGCCGAAGAACCCGGCGGTGGGCGGCAGGCCCGCCAGCGAGAGCAAGAACAGGCTGAAGGCCAGCGCGGCGGCCGGGTGACGCTTGGCGATGCCGGCCAGATCTTCGTAGCTGGTCGCCTCGGCGCCACGGCTGCCGCAATAGATCAGCGCGCCGAACGCGCCGACGGTCGAGACGGTATAGGTGAGCAGATAGAAGAGCACGCTGGCCTGACCGTCCGCCGAGCGCATGGTCGCGACCACACCCACCAATGCGTAACCCGCGTGGGCAATCGACGAATACGCCAGCATGCGCTTGACCGAGCTCTGTCGACCAGCGACCACGTTGGCCACGGTCATGGACAGCAGGGCCAGAGTGGCCAGCGCCGGCGGCCAGCCGGTGCCCCAGCTGGTCAAGCGATCGTCACCGAAGGCCACGACCAGCACCCGCAACAAGATGGCGAAGGCCGCCGCCTTGACCGCCACGGCCATGAAGCTGGTCGCGGGCGTGGGGGCGCCCTCGTAGGCGTCCGGCGTCCACATGTGGAACGGCACGGCGCTGATCTTGAAAGTGAGCCCCACCAGCGTCAGCGTGAGGCCCAGCAGCACCGGAGCGACCGGAACGGTGGAGCCGGGCTGGCCGATGGTCTTGATGGCCTGACCGATGCCGACCAGATCGGTGTGTGCGGTGGCGCCGTACAAGAGCACCGCGCCGAACAAGAGCAGCGCTGCGGCGAAGCTGCCGAGCAAGAAGTACTTCAGCGCCGCCTCGGCGGCGCGTGGGCTGCGCCGGAGGCCGACCATGCAGTACACGCCGAGCGACATGGTCTCGAGGGCGACGAACAGGCTGAGCATGTCCCCGGCCGCGACCAGGGTCATGGCCCCCACGGTGCTGAGCAAGAGCAGCGGGAAGAACTCTGACCGGTCGATGTCGTGCTCGGGCAGGTACCCACCGGCGAGCAGCGCCGCGAACGCGCCGCCCAGCGAGAGCACGAAGCAGAAGAAGACCGTGAAGCGGTCCATCACCAGGTAGGGACGAGTGGCCTCGAGCCCTTCCAGGTTCTCGGGGCCGACCATCCACACGCCAATGCTGAAGGCGGCACCGACCAAGAGCACCACGGCCGCGCCCAGCGCCAGCTCGCCCGAGCGGCCCGAGCCGGCGTCGGAGGGGTTCGCGCTGTTCGGCGACTTGCCGAAGGCCTCGGCCAGCATCAAGAGCAGGGTGCCCAGGCCGACGACCAGGATGGGCGAGAGCCCGAACCAGAACGTCACGGCGCACCTCCTGCCGGGCGAGCCGGATCCAGCTGCGCGGTGGGCGCCGGGTCCTTCTTCGCGGCATCACCGCCGGGTTTGGGCGGTTCGGGGTAGCCCGTCTCCAGGTTGCCCCCCTTGCGGGGTCGGAGCTTGGCGGCCGCCCCCGGCTCCATCCCCATGTAGGCCTTGCGCCCCTCTTGATAGCCCTCGATCACGGTCGCCACGGAGTCGCGCGCGCGGTCCAAGAACACGTTGGGGAAGAACCCGAGCACGAAGATCAGCGCGATCAGCGGCGCCAAGGCCAGCGTCTCGCGCACGTTCAGATCGGGCAGGTTCGCGTTCTTGGGGTTCGACAGCGGCCCGAAGAACATCTTCTGCACCAGCGACAGCATGTAGACCGCGGCCAAGATCACGCCGGTGGTGGCCAAGACGGCCTGCAGCTGGCCGTGAGAGCCGAGCGGCAGCGAGACGAACGTGCCCATGATGACCATGAACTCGCCGACGAACCCGTTGGTGCCAGGCACGCCGATGCTCGACATGGTCACCAGCACGAACACCGCCGCGTAGATCGGCATCACCTTGGCGAGCCCGCCAAACTCGCGCACCTCGCGGGTGTGGCGCCGGTCGTAGATCACGCCGACCAAGAGGAACAACGCACCGGTCGAGATGCCGTGGTTGACCATCTGGAGCAGCGCACCCTCGACGCCGGCTCGCGTGGCCGCGAACAGCCCGAGCATCACGAACCCCATGTGGGCCACCGACGAGTACGCCACCAGGCGCTTCACGTCGTCCTGCTTCCAGGCCACCAGCGCGCCGTAGAGCACGCCGCCGCCCACGGCCAAGCCCGCCAGGTTCGCGGCGGCGGACCAGGCCGGCCCCGCGAACATCCCCATGCAGAAGCGGATGTACCCGTACGTTCCCAGCTTGAGCAGCACCGCTGCCAGGATGATCGAACCGCCGGTGGGTGCCTGCACGTGGGCATCGGGCAACCAGGTGTGCAGCGGGAACATCGGCACCTTGATGATGAACGCCAGAAGGAACGCGCCGAAACACAGCATGGCCGCCGTCTTGGGCAAGACCAGGTTCTTCAGCGCCAGGTAGTCGAAGGTGACGAAGCCCGCGAGCTCCTTGTGCGTCCAGACCATGTAGAGAATGGCCGCGAGCATCAGCACGCTGCCGGCCATGGTGTAGAGGAAGAACTTGTACGCGGCCTTGATCTTCTCGACCCCGCCCCAGATGCCGATCAGGATGATCATCGGCACCAGCATCAGCTCCCAGAACACGTAGAACAGGAACAGATCCAACGACACGAACGCGCCGAGCATGGCGCCGTGCAAGAGGAGCAGCGAGAAGCACAGGTCTTTGGTCCGGGCCTTGATGCTGCCGAACGAGACATACGCTGCGATCGGGGTGGTGAAGGTGCTGAGCAAGATCAGCCAGGTCGACACGCCGTCGACCGCCACGTGGTACCGGATGCCGAAGCTGGGCAGCCACTCGCGGATGTACTGGAAGTGCCAGCCCGCGGTCATGGGCACCCCGAGCAGCCAGAGCGACGCCAGGAAATCGAGGCCGAGCACCAGCAGGGTGAAGCGCCGCAAGAGCTTGGGCGACTGGCGGGGCAAGAACAGGATCGAGACCGAGCCGAAGATCGGCAGGAACACGATCACGTTCAGCAGGTTGGGCCACTCTTTGGGCTTGGGGGCGTCGACCACCACCTCTTTGCTGGGCCAGAGGCCCATCACCAGCAGCACCGACAGCGCGGCGACGACGCCGACGGCGATGCGCTCGTAGAGGCCCTGACGGCGCGGGATCAGCACCCCGACGACGAACGCCAGCAGGTACGGCCAGGCCTCGAAGACCAGTTGCAGTCCGGGGCTCAATGCACGTCTCCAGGTTGGTGCTGGTGGGGCTCAGCGGGGTTCGGGCGGGTGGGCGGCGGCGCCATGCGCAGGCCGGGCGGCGGCCCGCCGGGCCCGGGCGGTGGCGCCGGGGGCCGCCGCAGCTCGAGCGGCTTGTTCTGCCCGGGCATCACGCCCCGCAGCTGACCGTCGGGGCCTTGCTCGATCTGGATCACCCCGGGGCCTTCCTTGCTGGCGTCCACCTTGGGTCGGAAGAGCGTGACCTGCCTCTTCGAGACGCGCTCGAAGGCGTTCTTCACTTCCAGGCCCACCTTCTTCTGCTGGCCGCGCTCGAGGCTCACCGACAGGCTGGCCTCGGCGCCGAACTGGTCGGAGTCGGGCTTGCCGTCGCCGTCGCTGTCCCAGCGGTACTGGTAGCCCAGGCCGGGCGCTGCGGTGATCTGATAGCTGCCGGTCGCCTCGTCGGGCTTGACCGTGGTCGTGGCGTGCGGCGCCACGAAGAACCAGCCCAGGCCGCCGACGCCCACGACCATCACCGCGGCATACGCCTGAACGTGTCCGGTCTGCAGCCGGCGCAGGCCCGTGCCCGTGGCCGCGACGATGAACGCCGTGACGCGCGCCACGATGCCGTCGACCACGATGCGGTCGAAGACCACCGCGAACTCGGCCAGCGAGTCCACCGCGCCGATGATGGTCTCTTCGTAGAACTCGTCGACACGCCACTTGTCGTAGACCAGCGCGTGCAGGCCCGGCAGCTTCTCGGCCAGGGCCTTGGCCGGGCCGCCCGCCTGCTGCAGGTAGACCCAGAAGGCGCCGCCGGCTCCCGCCACCAGCGCCAAGAGGCCCGGCGCCATCAGCGGCCACATCAGGCCGTGCGCGCTCGGGTGCTCCACCACGCCGGCACCCTTGCTGCCGGCGGCGACCACGTCTTTCGCCCCGTTCGCGAACTTGAACACCGGCTCCAGGAAGTGGTCGAGCGGCGCAATGTGCAGCGGGTGAGCATTGAGGAAGCCCGCGACGATGCTGAGCGCGCCCAAGATCAAGATCGGCACCGTGATTTGCCACGGGCTCTCTTGGGGCTTCGGTCCCTCGACGGGGCCGGCGTGGTGATCGTCGTGATGGCCGTGGTGCTCGTCGTGCTCGGGCTCTTTCCAGCCCTTCACGATCTTCCACCCCTTGAAGTCGCCCCAGAAGATGCCGAACACCAGCCGCGACATGTAGAAGGCGGTCATCATCGCGCCCAGCACACCCATGGCGTAGAGCAGCGTCGGACCCCAGCTCGGCCAGCCCCACAGCTCGAGCGCCACCTTGCCCGACCGCGGATCGATCAGCTTCCCGTCCGGGATCGGGAACGCCACGCTGGAGGTGTACGCCTTGAACAGGATCTCGTCCTTCGAGAAGAAGCCGCTGGTGCCGGGCACACCGATGATGGCAACCCAGGCCATGGCGAAGGCCGCGAAGGTGTGCGGCATGTACTTCTTCATGCCGCCCATGTTCCGCATGTCTTGCGACGCATCCGTGTCGTGGATGCGCTTGTGCATTGCGTAGATCACCGAGCCGGCCGCGAGGAACAGGCAGGCCTTGAAGAAGGCGTGGGTCAAGACGTGGAAGAAGCCGGCGCTGAACGCGCCCACCCCCACCCCCAGGAACATGTAGCCCAGCTGACTGACGGTGGAATACGCCAGCACCTTCTTGATGTCGTTCTGGACGAGCGCGATGCTGGCCGCGAGCAGCGCCGTGAACGCGCCCACCAGGGCGATCGTGAACATCACCGCCGGCGACAGCACGAACACGCCGGCCATGCGGCAGACCAGGTACACGCCGGCGGTCACCATGGTGGCGGCGTGGATCAGCGCGCTGACCGGGGTCGGGCCGGCCATCGCGTCGGGCAACCAGACATACAGGGGGAACTGCGCGCTCTTGCCGGCGCAGCCCAGGAACAGCGCGATGCCCACCAGCGACGCCGCGGACACGTAGCGCGGCCGGTTCAGCGCCTCGACCAGGGAAGGCATGCTGCTCTGCAAGAGGCTCGTGCCCGGGACCTGGTTACCCACGGGCCACATCTGCACCCGGGTCAGCAGGTTCGAGCGGCCGCCTTCGATGCCTGCCCAGTCCAGCGAGCCGACGTAATAGATGAGCAGCGCCATGGCCACGATCAGACCGAAGTCGCCGATGCGGTTGGTGATGAAGGCCTTCTTGCCGGCGGCGGCGTTCTTCTCGTCGTCGAACCAGAAGCCGATCAAGAGATAGCTGCACAGGCCCACGCCTTCCCAGCCGACGAACAGCACCGGCAGGCTGTTGCCCAAGATGAGCACCAGCATCGAGAAGACGAACAGGTTCAGGTAGGCGAAGAAGCGGTGGTAGCCCGCGTCCTTCTCCATGTACTTGGTCGAGTACAGGTGGATCAGGAATCCGACGCCGGTGACCACCAGGCTCATCACACCGCTGAGCGCGTCGACCGAGAAATCGATCGACAGCGGCACCTGCGCCATGTCGTGCCGCCCCGAGACGCGGACCCACTCCCAGCCCTTCCAGAGGAAGCGCACGGCCTCTTCCGAGCCCTTGGCATGGGCTGCCGCCTGGGCGCTGGCCAGCAGCGAGAACGAGACCAGGCTGGCGAGGAACGAGCCTCCGATGGCAAAGAGCGCCATGGTGGTGACCCCCTCTTTGCCCAGGCGCTTGCCGAAGACGCCATTCACGATGGCGCCGATCAGCGGCAGAACCAGGATCACCGCGAGCAGAGCGAACTCGGTGGGAGGAAAGAGCTTCTGAAGCGCGTGCATGGTCGTTTCCTCAGTGCTTCAGAGTGTCGGCGTCGTCGCTATTGACGCTGGCCTTCAGTCGGTAGAACGCAAGCAAGATCGCCAGACCCACCGCCGCTTCGGCGGCCGCCACCGCGATGACGAAGAAGGCGAACATGTGCCCATTCATGTTGCCCTGGTGCTGGCGGTTGAACGCCACCAGAGCCAGGTTCACGGCGTTGAGCATCAGCTCGATGCTCATCAGCTGAACCAGGATGTTCCGGCGCACCAAGAAGCCGATGGCGCCGATCAAGAAGATGACCGTCGAGAGCAGCACGTAGTGCTGGACCAGTTGACCCATCATCGCGCGGACTCCTTCGGCAGGGGGCGCTCGGCGTCCCGCGGGTGGAGCGGCCCGGCGAACAGACGGCGCGTCTCGTGCCCCTCTGCCCGCGGCTTCTTCGGTTGAGGCTTGCTGCGCGCCACGGCGATGGCGCCCACCACGGCCACGATCAAGAGCGCGGTCGCGATCTCGAAGGGCACCAGGCCGCCGCGAAACACCAGCCCGCCGACCGCCTCGGTCGAGCCGAAGTCGGCGCGGACCGGGCCCAGCGGCACCAGTGGCCCGAAGCCCTTGCGCATCACGAACAGCGCGGCCCCGGTGATCGCCGCGAGCAGCACCGCCCCGCCCCAGCGCGACAGCCGCAGCCGAGCGGGCCTTTCGCCGGTGGTGGCGTCGGGGCCGAGCAGCATGATCACGAACACGAACAGGACGACGACCGCCCCGGCGTACACGATCAGCTGAATCGCCGCGAGGAACTGCGCCGCGAGCTTCAAGAACAAGGCGGCAATGGCCACGATCGTGGCCAAGAGCCCCACCGCACTGCGGATCGGGTTCTTGGCTGCGACCGTGCTCACCGCGCCCACCAGCGCGACCAGCGCGCACACGCTGAAGAAGAGTGATCCGACGCTCATGCCACGAGCTTCTTGGTCTGGGACTTGCCGCCGGTCAGGACGTAGTCCTCGAACTGTTTGCGGAATTTCTTGACGAACGACAGCACGGGTTGGGCCGCGCCATCGCCGAAAGCACAGATGGTGTTGCCGGTGATGTCCGAAGCGATGCGGTGGAGCTGATCCAGCTCGTCCAGGGTCGCGCGCCCCTCGACGATCTTGTCCAAGATGCGCTCGATCCACCCGCAGCCTTCCCGGCAGGGCGTGCACTGGCCGCACGACTCGTGCCGGTAGAAGCGCATCAGGTTGTGCAGCGCCAGCACCGGGTCGGCGTCTTCAGAGAGCACGATGGCGCAGCAGGTGCCCAGCATGCCGCCCACGGACCGGAAGGTCTCGACCCCGAGCGGCAGGTCGAGCACGCTCTTGCCGTTGTAGGGCTCGAAGCGGGGGTCGCCGGGGACGTTCACCAGCTCTTCGGGCAGCATCACCGGGCACGACGAGCCCCCGGGAATGACCGCCAAGAGGCGCTTGTCGCCCAAGATGCCGCCGCCCAGGTCGTAGATCAGCTCGCGCAGGGTGAGGCCCACGCTGCACTCGAACACCCCCGGCGTCTTGACGTGGCCGCTCACGCCGAACAGGCGCGAGCCGCCGTCGTTGAACTCGGCCAAGGTCGAGAGCTTGCAGAACGCTTCGCCGCCCATGCCGATCACCGTCGGCACGATGGCGATGGTCTCGAGGTTGTTGACCGTGGTCGGGCAACCAAAGGCCCCGACCTGTGCCGGGAACGGCGGCTTGTAGCGCGGCTCGCCGCGCCGACCCTCGAGCGAGTTGAGCAGCGCCGTCTCTTCGCCGCAGATGTACGCGCCGGCGCCGGTCTGCACGTAGACCTCGACCGGGTAGTCCAGGCCGAACGGCTTCTGCCCCAGGTAGCCCTTGGCCCGCGCCTCTTCGATGGCAGCCCACAGCCGCTCTTTCGAGAGATGCAGCTCGTCGCGCACGTAGATGTAGGCGGCGTGCGCGCCGATGCCGAAGCAGCCGATGATGCAGCCCTCGACCACGGAGTGCGGGTTCCGCTCCATGATCGTCCGATCCTTGAACGTGCCGGGCTCGCCCTCGTCGGCGTTGACCACCAGGTAGCAGGGCTTCTTGCTCTCTTTCGGCATGAAGGTCCACTTCGTGCCGCAGTCGAAACCGGCCCCGCCGCGCCCGCGGATCTTGGCTTTCTTCACCTCGTCCACGACGGCGTCGCGGCTCATGCCCAGGGCTTTGCGGGCGTTCTTGTAGCCGCCGGCGGATTCGTAAGCCGCCAGCGTGTGGCCGTCGGGCTTGGCGTACGAGTGAGAAAGGAAGGTGGTCTTCTGAAGCATGGGAGCTCAGTCTGCGATGAGGCGATCGAGGATCTCGTCGACCCGCTCCGTGGTGAGGTTCTCGTGGTAGGTCTTGTCGACCTGCATCATCGGCGCGCTGCCGCACGACGCGAGGCACTCGGCGGTGCGGAGCGTGACCTTGCCGTCGGCGGTGGTCTCGCCCGCGTGGATCTTCAGCCGCTTCTCGCAGTGGTGCAGGATGCCCTCGGCGCCCCGCAGCGCACACGACAGGGTCCGACAGACCCAGACCTGGTGCTTGCCGGGCTTGGACTGGTTGAACAGCGTGTAGAAGGTGACCACGCCCTTGACGTGGGCCGTACCCACCTCGAGCTTGTCGGCGACGAACTGGATGACGTCGTCGCTGACCCAGTTCTCGTTGGCTGCCTGGCAGAGGTGCAGGACCGGAATGGTCGCTGCCATCTTGTTGGGGTAGCGCGAGAGGATCCGTCCGAGCTCGCGCTCCTGCTCCGCGCTGAGAGAAAAGGCCATGTTCGGGATTCCGTGGTGCCGGTTGGGGCTGGCCCAGGCGGAGCCGATGGGCCGAGAACCCTCGAGCCCCGTGGGGGCACGGCACCGGGCGATGGGGGTGGGCCGTGCCGACCCGGGGCGCCCGGGCGAGCGAACCCTAGTGAGCGCCAAAGCGCGGTGTCAAGGCGGGCGTGGGTCCTCGAAATTTCAATCCTTCTGACTTGAGAACCGCCCACGGTGGCGTGTAGGCTGGCGCCGCTCGGCGGGGAATCGTCGAGGCGCGGAGGTGACGCGTGTTTTGCCCGAACTGTGGGACGCAGAATCCTGATACGGCCACGACCTGCACGAAGTGCGGGTTCAACTTGAAGGGCGCGGCAGCCCCCAAGTTCAAAGGCACCATGCTGATGGTGAACCCGCAAGCGGGGGGCGCCGCAGCACCTCCGCGGCCAGGCGCACCCGCTCCGGGGGCACCTCCGTCAGCGGCGCCGCCGGTCACGCCGAAGCCGCAGCTGAAGGGGACCATGCTCGGGGTGGCGCCGCCTTCGATGGGCTCGGCGCCGCAGCCGCCCGGACCCGCGCCGGCTCCGGCCGCGCCCGCGCCGGCACCCGCACCGGCCT
>JAKLKA010000239.1 GCA_023150915.1 Polyangiaceae bacterium | reverse complement strand
ATGGCGATGGGCTTCGGCTTGTCGCCCTTGTTCTTCTTGTCTGCCCGCTTCTCTTCCAGCTTCGAGCCCGGGGGCGCTGGCGGCGGGGGCGGGGCCTCTTTCGACGGGCTCGTGGCCATGGGCTTCGCCAGGGCGCGGTAGCTCCCCCCGCTGACCGCGCCGCCGTATCCGTGTCCGACGCCATCGCCGTCGAACAGGTCCATCGGGGCACGCTTGCCCTTCATCGCCACCTTGCGCCTCGCGGTCAGCTGAACGCGCCCGGTCTCGGGCCGCATCAACGCCACCGACAGCCGCGTCTCGTAGTCGCGCACGCCGCTGCCCCGCGTGGGGTAGAAGACTTCCATCGGATCGGGCAGGTCGTAGCCAGCCAGCGCCAGCACGCTCTCGTCCACCGCGACCATGGCCAGCGACGCCCCGCTGACCGGTCGCCCGCCAGCGTCGCTCACCTGGAATGACACCCGCGTCTTGCCTCCGGGCTCGAGCTCCTTCTTCTCGGGCGAGATCTTCACGCTCAGCGTGCGGTCCTTGGGCGGGATCTTCAGGCTGGCGGCGCCCGAGGCGAAGGCAGGGCGCTTGGGCAAGCTCGCGTCGGGCTCGCCGCGCTCGTTGTCGCGCACCACCGCTCCGACCAGATCGAGCTCGACGGTGACGTTGGGCAGCCAGCGATCCGAGAGCGGGATCTTCAGCGTGGACGAGCGCTGCTCGAGCCGCACGCGCTCGATCTTCACCAGCCCGTCACGGCGGACGGTGAGCACGCCCTCGGCGGGCGCAAACGGCGCGACCACCAGGATCTCGGCGGTGTCGCTCGGGGCGTACTCGCGCTTGCCCGGCACCAGCTCGACCTTGGCCTGCCGCACGCCGGGGTTCTCTGGCGGATCTTCGCCCAGCACCCAGAGCTCGAGCTGAGTCTGGCTCGGGCGCCCGTGCACGTCGGTCACGGTGGCGGTCACGCGGTGCAGGCCCCCGGCCTTCGTCGGGAGATTGCAGCGCACCGTCTCGCTGGTGCTGGTCACCGAGCACGTCTCGGTAGAGCCGACCTCTTCCTCCGAGCTGCCGCCGCGCCAGCGTGTGGACACGCGCTCCAGCTTCACGCTCACGGGGCGGCCCGCGACGGCAGCGCCGTCGAGGTCGGTGACCAGCATCTCCAGGTTCAGGCTCTTGCCTGCCGCCAGCACCGTGCTCTCTTCGCGCAGGCCCACGGTGACGTTCGCGGGGTGCACCAGCAGCTTGGACCTTGCCGTCCACGCCTGGCGGTTGACGTCGGTCACCGTGGCTTGCAGATCCATCTGCCGCGGGTACGCCGGATCGAGCCCGTCGAAGTCCATGCGCAAGCGGTGCTTGCCCCCGGCGTCGGTCTTGCCCTTCCACTCTTCGCGGGCGCGCCGGTCTTTGTCCGAGCGGCTCCACCACGACCAACGGTTCGGCTTGCCGAAGTGGTAGCCCGAGCGGTTCGGCGGCACGAAGCTGGCGTCCTCGGCGTTCACCCGCCACTCGACCTCGGCGTCGGGCAGGCCGCCGCCGGCGAAATAGGTGGCGGCCACCGTCGCAATCGCGTGCTTGCCCACGAAGTGCGGGCCCTCGGTCGCCTGCGCGGTCACCTCGAACTCGGGCTTCCTGAACTCCTGGATCTCGAAACCGTGGCTGGTGCGCTCGCCGTGGAACGAGCGGGCTCCCTCGATTTCCAGGGCGACCCGCGCGCTGCCCAGGTTCGCGGCCTTCGGGATGTCGAGCGCGAAGTGGAAGCCGCCGTCCGAGTCGACCGGCACCGTGCCCTTCGCGATCTCGTTACCCCGCGGCTCGTACGCCACGAAGCTCACGCGCTCGGCGCTGCCGGGCGGCAGGCGAGACACGTCGCCGCCCTTGCCGGCGCCTGCGAGCCGCACGAACCCCTTGGCGTTCAAGCGTTCGCCGGGCTTGTAGAGCTTGCGGTCGTCGAACACGAACCAGCGCACGCGATCGTCCAGCGGGTGAGCGACGAACGAGCCGCCCCCCAGCCAGACCAAATCGTCTGCCTGGCGCGCGACCAGCAGTGCGCCTTCGCTCCCCAGGGCCAGCTTCGCCAGGCCGTCGGCGCCGGTCTTCTGGCGATCGCCCCGCGGCGCCACCGTCACGTCCACGCCGGCGAGCGGGCTGCCGTCGGCCAGCCGGGTCGCGAACACGTGGCCGGTGTCCGAGTCGGTGAAGGCGGTGAGCCCCATCTTCGTGACTTGAAGCCACACCCGCACCCATTGCCGCGAACGGTACCCCCACTTGTCGGGGGGCGGATGGGTCGGCGGCTCGACGATGGCGAGCACCTGACCCACGCCGTTCTTCAAGGCGGGCGAGAGATCGATCGAGGTCTCGGTCAGATCGTCCGCTGCGCCTTTGGTCTCGACCGCGCGGCTCGCGATCAGGCGCCCCGGCGGTTCGCCCAGCTTGCCCTCCCAGTCCCAGTCGCGGCGCCACTTGCGATACGCCTCGAACTCGCTGGGGGTGACCGCGTACAGGCGCACCTTCAGGCGCGGGCGGTTGATGCTGAACACGCCGAGCTTCGGGCCGAACGCCGGATCGAGCACGATCATCTCGTCTTGCTCGGCGAACAGGTAGGGCTCGGCAGAGTCGACCTGCATCTCGAGCGTGGCGGGGGTGCCCAGCGTTTGCCCGAACTTGTCGCCCAGCTCGGGCCCGATCGTGACCTTGTACTTGGTGCGGCCCTTGCTGCGCCCGCGGATCGTCAGGTTGCTTCCCGAGAGCTCGACCCGCATCTCGGGCAAGGCGGGCGTGACGCTGACCAGCTTCTTGTCGAAGGTCTTCGCGTCGAGCGGGTTGGTGAAGCTCACGGACCAGGGCGCCAGCGGTGGGCAATGGTCGTCCCAGCCGCAGTGGATGCCGTGAGCCTTGAGCGGGCCGTAGGTCCGGAAGTGGAAGGTCTGGTCCTTGCTGGTGAGCCGCCTGCCTTCTGCGCTGGGCGTGCCGGTCTTGAACACGGCGTCGAAGCGCGTGTTCTTGGGCAGCGGGCCCTGGGGCTTCAGGGCGATGAAGCGGTCCTTCTTGGCGCGGTCGCGGGTCTGGCGGGCGGCCTGCGCCGTCTCGAGCTCTTCCTCGTGGGCGAGCCGCACCGGAAAAGACGCCCCCCCTGCGCGCAGCACGAAGGCCGCCACGATCGCGCTCTTGTCGATGCGCTGATCGAACGTGGCATAGATCAACGGCTCGAGCTCCGAGGGCTCGCCCCAGTCCTGAGGGTAGAAGCTTTGCACGTCGACCGGTGGCGTCGCGAAGCGCCAGCTCTTCGCCTGGGCGAAGAGCTGCCCATTCGCCGAGCGGGTGCCCGCCGGGACTTCGACCTGATACTCGGTGGCCATCGGAAGCCGCTCGTCCTTCGGATCGAAGATCAGCGTCTGCGTGCCCACCCAGCGCCAGCGGCCCGGCGGTTCCGGTGACAGACGCACGGGCACGCCTTGCTTCGCCAGATCGTCGTGCGAGGTGAGCGCCACCATCGGCTCAGAGAAGGTGACGTTCAGGCTCGGCGCCATGCTCACTTCGCCCTCGGGCAAGAAGCGCGTGACGCTGACTGGCCCTTTCGCCGCCGGCGTGACCGGCGGCGGTCCGGAGGGCGGGGGGAACGCGGTCTTCAGCGTCTCACCCGGTCGCGGTGCCGGCATCGACTTCTCGCGCAGTGCCAGTGCCTTCTTCTGCGCTGCCAGCTTGAAGGCCGGCAGCTTGGCCATCAGGCGGTCGGCGTCGGCGGCTGCCAGCGGCGTCGCGGGCGCCGTCTTCGCCCGTGCCGGGCGCTCGGGATCGGCGTCGCTCAACCGAAACCCAAGGCCGCTCTTCGAGACGCGCCACACCACCTTCTCTTCGGCGGCCGCAGCCGCAGGCTCGGCCTTCTTGACCGGCGCCGCGGGGGGCGGCGTTCCGGGGCATGCGGCGGCCAAGAGCGCCAAGAGGACGACCAACGGTGCGGGTGAACGCTTCATCTTCATTTCCCCTCGGGCGTCACGGAGAGTACCGCGACCGAGCTTCCATGCGCTTGGCCATCGAGAGGCCGAAGAACGCCAAATTGGTGACCGAGGCGACGGCACCTCCGACCACCCCGACGCCCAGCACGATCGCGCCCAGCGTTTGCAGCATGGTGTCGGCGCTGGAAGCTCCGACCGCAAGGCACGCCACGCCGGCGCCGATCACCAGACCCGCGGCCAGCACGCCCAGGCAGCCCAAGCGCGACAGCGTCGCGTAGCGGGCGGCAGCTTTTTCGGAGGTCTCGCGGTCGGGGGCCACGCTTCGCCCCGGGGTGTACCCCACAAAACCCCCGATGGCTTGAAGGGCCGAGTCGCTTCCTGCTAAATGGCCCTCCCCGCGTGTAAATCTGACGCTACGTACGCTTTGCCGGGCGCTGCCCAGGCCGCGAGCGATGCCCACCGAGCTCTTGAAGAACCCCTACGTTCACGGCGCCGTCTACGGCGTGGTGATAGTGACCGTGCTCATGACCATCACGGCGTGGAGCATCTGGTTCGAGCGCAAGTTCGCAGGCCGCATGCAGAGCCGCGTCGGGCCCACCCTGGTCGGGCCCTTCGGGCTTCTTCAGCCCCTGGCCGACGCGGTCAAGCTCTTGCAGAAAGAGGACATCGTCCCCGCCTCTGCGGACCGGGCCTTGTTCAACCTGGCGCCTCCGCTCACGGTGCTGTTCGCGCTCGGGACCGCCGCCGTCATCCCGTTCAGCCCCGAGGTGATCGCCGCCGACCTCGACGTGGGGGTGCTCTGGGTGCTGGCCATGGGTGGCCTCACCGTGTTCCCGGTGTGGATCGCCGGCTGGGCCAGCAACAACAAGTACGCGCTCTTGGGCGGAATGCGCTCGGTGGCGCAGGGCATCTCCTACGAGATCCCGCTGGTGCTCGCCGCGCTGGTGCCGGTCACGCTGGCCGGCTCGATGAGCATCTCCGACATCGTACGTTACCAAGAGAAGAACGGCTGGGTCGTGGGCATGCCGCCGGGCCCCGGGATCTTGGCGTTCCTGATCTTCTTCCTCGCCTCGCTGGCCGAGGCCAACCGCATTCCGTTCGACATCCCAGAGGCCGAGAGCGAGCTGATCGCCGGCGTCACCACCGAATACACGGGCATGAAGTTCGGCCTGTTCTACCTGGCCGAGTACCTGCACACCTTGATCGTGGCGGCGGTGGGCGCGGCGCTGTTCTTCGGCGGCTGGGCTGGGCCGTTCGGGCTCGGGTCGGGGCTGCACTGGATGGTCGGCAAGACGCTGCTGCTGTTCTTCGGCGTGTTCTGGGTGCGCTGGACGTTCCTCCGCTTCCGCGCCGATCAGCTGATGTCGCTGTGCTGGAAGTACCTGGTCCCCGCGGGCCTGGTGCTGGTCATGCTCTCGGCCTTCTGGGTCCACTACAAGGCGGGCACGCGCGGATGAGCGCCCTGCTCGACAGCCTGCGCGCCCTGGCCTTCACCCTGAAGAGCGCGTTTCGCCCGCCGGTCACGGTGCACTACCCGGCCGAGAAGCGGCCGCGCGCCGAGCGCTTCCGCACCAGCTTCGCGCTGGTCCACGACGCCGACGGGGACGAAGCCTGCGTGGGGTGTCTGCAATGCGAGAAGGTCTGCCCGTCGCAGATCATCAGCATCGTGGC
>JAKLKA010000238.1 GCA_023150915.1 Polyangiaceae bacterium | reverse complement strand
TGCCGACGCGGGTGCGGCGAAGAAGCCGGCGGCGCCCGAGCACGGCGTCAAGCTGATCGAGCCCGGCGCCGAGCCGCGCCAGAAGCTCCGCTACAAGTTCGTGGTCGGTCGCACCGATCGGCTCGAGATGACCACCACCAGCAGCATGAAGATGGCGATGGGCGGGCAGGCCGCGGACGTGCCGAGTCCGCCGGCGGTGCGAGTGGTCGCCGCGCTGACCGTGAAAGAGGTCACCGCCGACGGCAGCGCCAAGCGCGCCTTGGTGCTGGAAGACGTGGGCCTGATGCCCGGCCCCGGCCTCAGCAAAGAGCAGCGCGACCAGGCCGAGAAGAACCTGAGCGCGCTCGAGAAGCTCACCGGTCGCGACCGGGTGGATGCCCGCGGGTTCGTGCGCCAGGTGGAGCTGGATGCGTCGAAGATCGACAACCCCGCGCTGAAGCAGGCGCTGGCAGCGATGCAGCAGACCTTCGACCAGATGGGGGCGCCCTTTCCCGAAGAAGAGATCGGCGTCGGCGCCAAGTGGCAGGTCCGCACCAAGCTCGAGCAGATGGGCATCAAGCTCACGCAGACCGCGGTCTACGAGCTGTCGGCGCTCACCGGCGACACCGGCAAGATCAAGCTGAAGCTCGAGCAAACCGCGCCTGGGGGCAACATGGAGCTGCCTGGGCTGCCCGCCGGCGCCACCGCCAAGCTGGTCGGAATGAAGGGCAGCGGCAAGGGAGAGCTGGAGTTCGATCTGGGCCGGTCCATCCCCAAGGGGCGCATCGACACCAAGAGCGAGGTCAAGGTGCAGGTCTCGATGGGCACCGAGAAGCAAGAGATGAGCACCAAGATGGAGGCCAAGGTGGTCTTCAAGCCACTGACCCAGTAGCCGCCGTTCAGAAGCGGCGGACCCAGGCCCACGTTGGCGATCGTGTCCCGTCGTTTGCCGCTGTCGACCACGGGCTCGCAGCCGCCCCCGCCGGGTCGTGACCCATCAGTGACGTGGCGTCACTCGAACACCATGACGAAGTCCCACTCGCCCGCCTTGGCGGGCTCGGTGCCGGCCACGCGGACCGAGACCGCGCGGGCCGGTGCACGGCGCCGCACGCGCTTCGGGATGGCGTCGCCGCGGCAATGGCCCGAGCCGGCCATCACCACCAGCTGACGGCCCGGCAGCCTGCCGCCGAGCCAGCGCGCCGCGCTCTCGGCCATGGTCTCGTCCCACACCACCTGCGCGGCGTACACCAGGTCGGGCTTGCCGTGGGGGTGCCCCTTCATCGTTCCGTCGAAACAGGCGCGGTGGTCGCCGTCCGCCAGATCGAGCTCGGGCAGCTGCTTCTTCTGCTCGCGCGTGAGCCCGTCGAGACCGTGGTGGGCCACGGCTCGGGTCAGCTCGCGCGGGGCGTTCAGCGCCAGCACGGGCAGCCCCTTGTGACGCGCCAGCTCGAGCTGCGGGCGGTAGAACGAGAAGTCCCAACCCCAGTTCTGGGGCCAGCGCGCCTCGCGCAGCAGCGCGTCCTCGTCCAGCTCGAAGCTCAGATAGCGGTCGAGCGGTTGCTGCTCGGCGCGCGGCAGCATCTCGAGGCCGAGGGCCACGGTGCGCCCGTTCATTGCGCTGCGCTCGGCCAGAGCCCCGAGCACCACCCACTGGGCGAAGTGCGAGCGTGCGTGCCCGTGCTCTTCACCGACGCAGATCAGATCGGCACGGCTCAGCTCGTCGAGGAGGCTCTCGGGGGTCAAGAGCTCGCCGCCGTCGACCCGTTGGCCGACGAAGGCACCGGCAGCGCTCTCGACCACGTCGTGGGCCACCGGGGGGCGTCGGGGCTCGGCGCGGGGCGCGGGATCCCCGGCCGGGGCCGGCGCCTCGGCGGCCCGGCGCGGCCCGGGGTGGGCGCACGCGCAAAAGGCGAGCCCCAGGCACACCACCAGTGCCACGCGCATGTCAGTACCCCCGGTCGCGGAGCGACTCTGGAAGGAGCCGACTGGGCTTGCCGCTCACCACGACCCACAGCTGGTGCGCCGCGCGCGTCACCGCGATGTGGAGCAGGTGGCGTGCCTCGTCCTCTTCGGGGTACGACGCTTCGCCCACCTCGACCAGCACCACGTAGTCGAACTCGAGACCCTTCACCTGGCGCACGTCGGTGACGTCGATGCCGGCCCGGAACGGGAAGTCTTGATCGGCGATGCGCCGCAGGTACGGCACCTCGGCTTTGCGTAGGCCGTCGAAATAGAGGTCGGCCTGCTCGGGGTAGCGCGCCACCACCGCCACGGACGCTCGGGGCTCGAGCCGCATCAGCTCGCGCAGCGCCTCGCCCAAGAATCCGACGGCGTCGCCGGCGTGGGCGAAGACGAACAGATCCACCGGCGCACCGCTGCGCGTGGCTTCGGGGGCGTCGGCCGGCGCCAAGGGGCCGAGCACGTCGCGCGCCAGCTCGATGATCTCGTGGGTGCTGCGATACGCCAGGCGTAGCGGCTCGACCGCCACGTGGGACAGCCCGAGCTCGTCGAGCACCGTCTTCCAGTCCGAGAAGCCGTTGTCCATCAGCAGCCGCTGCGCGGTGTCGCCCGCCAGGGTCACGCTGCGCGCGGGGCTCACCGTGTCGAGCACCACCGCCAGCTCCACCGGCGAAAGATCCTGCGCTTCGTCCACCATCACGTGCTCGTAGACCAGCGCTTCTTTGCCCTTCACGTTGCGCATCAGCGGACCGCGCATGCGCTGGCAGAGCCTCAAGAGGAGGGTGTCGTCCTCGCGGTCGAGGTGCACGTGCTCTTCGATCTCGCGGCCGTCCACCCCGTGGCGAAGCTCGTGGTCTTCCGGCTCGTCGCGGGGCTCGTGCTCGTCGTCGTGCTTGTCGGGCTTGCTGCTGCTCGGCTGCTGGTGAGCCACCTCGGCCAGCTGCTCCATGAAGTGCGAGAGCTGGCCGGCATGAGCCGCGCACCACCCGTGGGCGCGCCGCAGCTCGGGCTCGGGGAACTGGCCGGGGGCGTGTCGAGCGAAGCACGCGAGCAGCGCTGCCTCGTCGCTCACCAGATCGGCCCAGGCCCCGACCACGTCGCGGGCTTCGCGCAGCCCCTCGCGCACCACCCGCTCGAGGGCCACGCGCGTGTCGGTGGGCAAGCGCTTGCCGTGACGCTCGAGCCATGCACCCACCGAGTGGACGCGATGGGCCAGCGCGCGCTCGGGGGCGCGGGTGAAGGTGCCGAGCAACTCGTCGCCGAGCTCGTCGCCGTGCAGCGTGCCCAGCGTGCGGATCAGGCGCTGCTGGAAGCGGCCCGCCAGCTTTGCCACGTGCTCGTCGATCGCCTGAAGCATCACCGGATGCTTCTTCAGGCGTGTGACGCTAGCCGGCGTGTCCTCGCTGTAGCGGTTCGGAACCGACGGCATCTGCACCTCGCGCACGCGCTCGGCCCAGGCTTCATAGGTGCGGATCGGAATGCCCTCGACACCCAGCGCCGGAAGCACCTGCGAGATGTAACGGACCAGCGCGGTGTTGAAGACCACGATCAACATCCGGTCGGGGCGGAACCGCCGCGGGTCCTGGAAGTTCAGATAGGCCAAGCGGTGCAGGGCGATGGTGGTCTTGCCGCTGCCCGCGCCGCCCTGGATCACCACCAGCCCCGAGTCGGGCGCGGTGATCAGCTCGAACTGTCGCCGGTCGATCAGGGCGGTGATCTCTTTGAGGTGCTTGTCTTCGCTCAGGTCGTCCCCGCCGATCCCGAGCTTGCCCGGGCGGTGGTGCTGCTCGGCGCGGGCCGCGGTGCCTTGCCCGCCGTGCAGCTTGAGCGCCTCGGTGCCCAGGTGCTTCCACGTGCCGGCGGCGGTCCGGGCGAAGGTGCCCTGCGGCGAGGTGATGCGCCGGAGCGTGCGCTCGACGATGCTCAGGCTGCGGCGGGTGATCACCTCGCCGGTCACCTCACGACCGCCGAACACCTCGTCGTATTCGTCGCCCTCGTCGTAGCGGTAATACAGGCGGCTGACCGGCGCGTCGCGCCAGTCGACGATGCGCACGCCGCTCTTGGTGTCCAGGTAGGTGCCGCGGCCGATCAGCACTTCACGGCGCTTGCCGTTCTCTTCCAGCAGCATGCGGCCGAAATACGGCGACTTCGGGTCGACGTAGCTCTCGGTCGAGGTGCTCTGGTGCGCGGCCAAAACCTGCAGCCGCTCCATCTGCTCGACCAGGGGCGGAACGTCCTCGAGGCGCGCGACCGCGATCTCGTCGCGCAGCCCCAACATCTGTGTCTGATAGTCGATCGGCGGGCGCTCCGAGTCACGGGGCCTGCGGGCGTCCAGGTGCTCGAGCACGCGTGTCAGACAGTGCTCTTCTTCACCGACGATGCGGTCGGGCTCCGACGTTGCGGCGGGGTTTTCGACGGGGCTCTGGCTTTCCACGGGAAGCGAGCACGACTAGCACGAAGTTTCGCCTCGTCCCAGCCCCGCTCTCACTTGGGCGTGGCGCACTTGCCACTGGCGGTGGCCGAAGTGTTGTTGTCCTGGCGACATTCCAAGGTCGGTAGCGGTACGGTCACCTGGGCGTACACGGCAGTGGTCCCGCTCTTGACGTCGGGCGGCGCGCTGGGCAGCGGCAGCACCACCTTCTCGCCCTGTGCCGGACCGAGCGCCGCCTGGGTGGTGGCCTCGCCGAGCTTGGTGCCCGAGGGTGGGTTGCCGGCGAAGAACTCGACCTTCATGCCGGCGGGCAAGAGCGCTTGACCGAGGTTGCGCACCGTGGCCGAAAGCGCATAGCTGCCGGCGCACTCGGCGCGGACCTCGACCACGGCGTCGGGCGCGGAGAACACGCTGTCCACCGGGCGGTTCAGCCGGAAGTTGTTCAGGGCCGGCAGCGTCCAGTTGGCGGGCTCTTTGGCGGGGATGGTGCCGTCTTCACCGACGCCGGTGATGGCGTACGCGTGCTGGTTCCAGATCGATCGGGTGCGGACCCACTGACCGCTGGCGCTGCCGAAGACGCGGATGCCGCTGGTCTTCTTGCCGCCCGGGCAGGCGATGGGGGAATAGGCGTTCGACGCCACGATCAGATCGGCCTCGCCGTCGTTGTCGACGTCGGCGACCAGCGGGTACTCGTTGAGCGTGCCGCTGGTGTTGCAGGTCTCGAACAGCACGGTTCCGGTCGCGCCCTCGTAAATGTGAAGCTGGTACTCGTCGGCGTACACGACCTCGGCCTTGCCGTCGCCGTTGAAGTCGAAGAGCGAGCTGCCGGTGCCGGCGCTCGAGCAGTCCACGGTCTGCTTGGCCCAGAGGAAGGTGCCGGCGTCGGCAGTGGTGCCGTCCATCAGCTTCTTGCCGTCGAACACGGCGTAGCCCACGCCCCCGGCCAGAGCCACGTCGGGCACGGTGTCGCCGTTGAAGTCGCCCACCGTGACCGGGCCGCCGCCCCACTTGGAGCCCGCGCTGCCGGGATTGCACAGCGACGGGTTCAACGTGCCGTTGATGTCGATGCCGGCACGGACGACCTTGGCGCTGTTGGGCTGGGTGGTGTCGTAGTGACCCTCCCCCGATTTCTTGGACAGGAAGGATGAGGCAAAATGGCCCGACCGAGAATGTCCAAAGACCCGACGAAGAAGCGTCGCCAATTCAAGGCGGAGTACAAGGCAGAGGTGGTTCGAATCTGCCGAGAGTCGA
>JAKLKA010000237.1 GCA_023150915.1 Polyangiaceae bacterium | reverse complement strand
CCTCTTGTGCGTCAAGTCCAGCGACCCGTGCGGCGATCAGGCAGCGTGCTCGGGAGTCGAGGGCAAGTGCGCCGTGGCAGCTTTCGGCGCTTCGTGCGGGCCAACCACGTGCAACGGCAACTCCGTCAGCGGCAAGACCTGCGACGGCACGGGAACGTGCATTGACCAGCAGAACGCGCTCTGCGCACCCTACAAGTGCCAGAGTGGCGCGTGCACCAGCCCGTGCACGGCCGATGCACAATGTGAAAACGACTACTATTGCACCGGAGGCTTCTGCGTTTCGAAGATCGACAACGGCAAGGGGTGCGCTGCCGCAAACCAGTGCAAGAGCGGGTTCTGCGTCGACCAGGTCTGCTGCGACTCGCCGTGCAACGCCCAGTGCCAGGCCTGCGCCGAGATCGGCAGCGTCGGAGCTTGCAAGGTGGTGACGGGCACGCCGCGGGCGCCGCGGACGGACTGCGCGGGCAGCGGTGTGTGCAAGGGCCAATGCGATGGCGCGAACCCGACCGCGTGCACCAACCCGAGCAGCGCGGTCGCCTGCCAGCCTGGCCAATGCACCGGCGACGTGGCACAGCCGCCGGGCGCCTGCGACGGCAACGGCTCCTGCGCACTGCCCGCGACCAAGAACTGCGCGCCGTATGGCTGCGACAGCGCAGCGGGGGCTTGCAAGACCCACTGCGTGAGCAACACGGACTGTAGCCAGGGCGCCACCTGCGACTCCAACACCGGACAGTGCACGACCGGAAGCGCGACCTGCACCGACGCATACACGGTGAAGCAAGCCAACGGGCGGGCTATGCCTGCGTGCAGAGCGCCTGCGTCACCGCCGAAGGCGGGACGGACGCCGGGACCGGCGGCTCGGGCGGGAGCGACGCGGGCAGCACCGGCGGAAGCTCTACCGGGGGGAAGAAGAGCGGCGGCGAGAGCAGTGACGACGGCGGTTGCGGTTGTCGCGTGCCGGCGGGTGGAACTGGCTCTACTGCGCCGTGGCTCGCGGCGCTCGCAATCGCGGCGGCGGCGGCGCGGCGGCGGCGGTCCACGCTGCCGCCCCCGGGCGCCGCCGGCGCGTGACGGCGCGCGCTTCAGGGTCATGCCCCCTTCCACGGCTTCCCCGGCAGGACCGCTCGCTCCGCTGGCGAGCGAACCGCGAGCTCGCGCTTGACACATGTCGCAGAGGCGCACACGGGTGGCGTCGTGGCGGTGCAGAGGACGGACAGCGCGCTGCGCCTGAACGTCCACCTTCAATCCCTCGTGCTCGATGGCGTCTACGTCCACGAAAACGGCGACCCCGCGCGAGCTCGCCGGGCCCCACGCACGCCGACATCGCGGATGTCGCGGGAGCGCCTCACTGCGCGAGCGAGACCACCGCCACGTGCCCGCGGTCGGCAGGATCGAAGTAGACCTTCACCTTCGCGCCGACCTTGTAGGTCTGCGTGTCACTCACCGAGAACACCCACGTCCACTGCGAGACGAAAGTCGGTGCGCCGCTCGGCTCGACGGTCAACGACACCCGCACCTGTGGTCGCTTGTTGACCATGACGCCCGCCGAGCAGGCAGGAAAAGCGCCGCTCCGGCTCATCGCCTTGCCCGATCCGCCCGCTCGCCCGCGCGCCGCCGACGCCACCGACAGGCCCTGGGCCGCGGCGGCGTAACAGGCGGCGAGGCCGGGCTCGTCGAGGGCGAGCTCGGGGGGCGTGTCGTCGCCGAGCTCAGGGTCGAGGCTTCGGCCATGCGCCTTCGAGATCTTGTCGATGCGTACGGCGGTGCGCGCGGCGACCTCGGCGATGTCGGCCTGCGTGGGCGTATCGAGCTCGCGAAACTCGAGCGGTGCGCCAGGGTCGTCGTTCTCGTGAACGTAGACGCCGTCGAGCTCGAGGGTGTGGAAGTGAACGTTGAGCCGGAGCGCGCTGTCGGCCCTCTGCACCGCGACCACGCCGCCCGTGTGCGCGTCTGCGACGCTCGCCAAGCCGAGCTCGCGCTTGGCTCGCCAGCGCAGCGAGCGGTCCACCTCCGCCATGAACGCGCTCATCACCTCAGCGCAGAGCTTGCGGTCGTAACCGAGCAGTGCCCCAAGTCCCCACGGCAGCGCGTTGCCCCAGGGCGCGCTCGAGCTTGCCGGCGAGGGCCGCCTCGAGCGCGTCCGCCAGCTCCGCCCCGGAATCGAAGCGCTGCTCGGGCGCCTTCGCCATCGCGATGGCCAACACGAGGTCGACGTCGGGTGGCAAAGGCGCGAGCAAGCTGGGACGAAGCGGCATCTCGGCGATCACCGCCAGCAGGATCTCGGCGTGGTCTTGGCCGTCGGGTCGCCTCCGATCAGCGGCCAGCACACGCCTCCGACGACGTTGAACAGCGTGCCCGTGATCGCCATCCGGCGCGTCTGCTCGACGTCCGCGCTGAGCAACACGGTCTCGGGGCTCGGGAGCTGCGTCGTGCTGTGCTCGCGAGTGCCGGCTGAAGACGACGACATCTCTTCGACGAGCGACACACCCTTGGCACCTGCGGCGGGCGTCTCGGCGATGGTCGGCCTTTCGAGCTCCACTCCAGACAGGATACGCCGTTGCCCGCCGGGCTGGCATCCGTGGCCGGAGGGTGCAGCGGCGCAACGCGCGGTCGCTCGCCCCGTTCGCGTCGTCGGCCGTCACAGCCTGGCGCTGGAATCCGGGCCTTGCGCCCCGGACGAGCTCACCGCGCCCGGGCTTCCCGCGGCCCAGGCGTCGAACGCGGCCTGATACGCGCGGTGAACGCGCCGTTGGCGCAGAAAGAGGAGGAGGAGGCCGACGCCGCTCAGAACGAGGACGGCCAGGACGAACAAGAGCCCGCTCGCTTCCTCCTTCTGCCGGACGGCGATGCTCGGCTGTCGAGGGTGGTGCCACGCGGTGAGCGTCCCCTTCGCCCTGAGCTCCGCGACGCGCGCCTGCGCGGCCTCCTCGCCGCAGAAGACCTCGCCCGCGTAGCGATGATTCCACGAATCGGACGTGTAGCGCTTGCCGCCGACCTCGAAGGTATACGTACAGAGGACGCTGTGCGGCAGGCGATCGTTTCGGTTCGAGCACTGGTTCGACACGCGCCCGAGGCTGCCGCGTTCGATGCGGAGCTCTTTCACCGTTGCGGTCACCTCTAGATAGCTGCGCTGCTCGAACCACGCTCGCGCGACGAACGACCAGTACGCGAGGAAGACCAGCCATCCGACCATCGCAACCAACACGTACCCCGGTCGAAGCGCCGGCCGCTCGGGAGCACTCACCCTGACCAGACTCGTATCACGCGCGAGCCCGCCATCCAATGCTGGCGCCAGTGGAGTCCCGCTCGATGCTCGCTGAATGAAGCTCTGGACGCGAGTCGTGGGTTCCCGCATGCTCCGCCGATGACTTGAGGGGCTCCGGAACCGAGCTTACAGCAACTGCCGGACACGTGGGACGCGGTGGCACCGACGTACGCCGCGGACGTCGGTCAGTGGAGGGACTACGCCGAAGAGGCGCTCAGACTGGTCGATCTCGACCCGAGTCACCGCGTGCTCGACGTCGCCTGCGGGCCGGGCACCCTGGCGCTCTTGGCGGCGAAGCGAGCCGCCAAGGTCGACGCGGTGGACTTCTCTCCGGGGATGATCGCCGAGCTCGAGCAACGCGCGGCCCTTCGAAGGCCTGGGAAATGTCGATGGGCGAGTGATGGATGCGACGGCGCTCGAGTTCGCCGACGCGAGCTTCGACGCGGCGTTCTGCCTGTTCGCGTTCTTCTTCTTCCCGGATCGGGCCAAGGCGTTCCGGGAGCTCGACGCGCGTGCTCGCACCCGGCGGCCCTGCGCTGATCGCCACCTGGGCTCCCATCGAGCGGCGGCCGGTGATGAAGCTGGCGTTCGAAGCGGTGGCCGAGGCGCTGCCCAGCTTCCCCCGGCCCGCGAAGGGTGACCTCCAGGACCCGGCGGACTGCGTGCGCGAAATGAGCGCCGCCGGCTTCGAGGGTGTGCAGTGCCGGCCGTTCACCGCGTCCATTCGCGTGAGCTCGCCCGAGGAGTACCTGTGGTTGATCGTGCGGTCGGCTGCGCCGTTCGCGGTGATGAAGCGGAAGCTCGGCGAAGCGGCCTGGCGGGAGAACGAAGCACGCTTGCTGGAGGCGCTCCGCCCGCGCATCCCGGCCACGGGCATGGAGCTCTCGGCCGAGGCTCTGATGACCGTCGGCACGTGGCCGGCGCGGCCTGGCTGAGGGGGCTCTCGGGCGCGGCTCTTCGCCACGAGAGCCCGACGGCGCCGCGACAAAGCAGCTATGCTTCGCCTGGGAGGTGTCGCATACGCCTGCTGTCGTTGATGCCGTGCCTGATCGCCGTGGCGTGCGGCGGTGAGAGTGTATCGGGCCCGCCGAGCGGAGGGGGAGCGAGCGGAAGCGGCGGCACGGTCCAGACTGGCGGCAGCGGCGGCAGCGGCGGCGGTGAGTGTCCGCCGGGAGCGGGCGCCCGTGGTGGGGCCAACGGCGCATGCACGCTCGGCTTCGTGGGCTCGGGCAAGCTCCCCGACCCGCTCGCGCCGACCTCGAACCTCACTGGACCCTCCGCCATCGGCCTCGACGACGGATTCCTGATCGCGTACCGCGAGCAGGCCGGTGACGCGTTGCGCGTCTCGATCCTGGGGTTGTCCGACAGCGGTACGGCGGGCGCGCCGGACTTCTTCGATCTCGGCGGGTGCGCCAACGTCGTGCCGACCGACGGGACCGGCGCGCGTAGGAAATTCCATCTGTCAAAACCCACCAAGTCGAAGAGTACGCGCAGGCGGGGATGCGGTCGAGGGCTGCCCGCGAACCCTCGCGGGGCCGCCGACGGGCGCCGTTCGGCGGAGATTTTCCGCGTCTAGCGCTGCAGAGGACACACCTCCGCGCTCGGCGAGACCGCTCGGCGAGGTCGGCGAGTGCCTCACTCTTCCCCGAACCCCAGCACCATCTGCTCGGACACGCGCTTCCGTATGCGCTCTCTGGGCGGTGCCCTGGGCCCGAGGCCATGCTCCGCGAGCAGGCGGGTGATCTGAGCGTGGGTGTTGGCGACCTCGGCCCAGCGCAGGGGCCCCGAGCAGCGCGGACAGCTCTCGACGTCGGCGGCGAAGACGACCCTTGGAAGTCCCCGACGGGCTCACGATCAGTCACATCTTTTGATCCGTTTTCGTCCTCTCGTGCGTCTGCTGAGCATAGCAAGGGCGACGGCGAAAGTGCGTGGGTCTGTGGCGTCGGAGTTCCAGGGGGCTGAGCTCGGGGATCGGCGGCTGACCACGCGACTCGAGCGCATCGTCCAGGCTGCGGACGCGAATCCCAGCGAGAGCTTCCCCGACATGATGGGTTCGGATGCGGAGCTGGAGGGATTCTACCGCTTCATTCGCAACGACAAGGTGGACTTCGAAGAGGTTCTACGGCCGCACGTCAGGGCCACGGTGGCTCGAATGGGAGAGCACCGAGAGGTGCTCGTCGTCCACGACACGACGGAGTTCCGGTTCCTGGGTAACAAGCGGAAGGGGCTCGGCAGGGTGGGCTCGGCAGGACAGGGATTCCTCGGTCACTTTTCACTCGCCGTCGTTCCCGGCGAAGCGCGCGAGCCGCTCGGGCTGCTCGTCGTGCAGCCGTGGACGCGACAGGGTAAATCTGTGTCGAAACGCGAGAAAGAAGGGCTGCTCTCGAAGGCAGAGGCCAGAAGGACACCGGGGCGGGAGTCGGAGCGCTACTGCACGGATCTGCTGACGGACCCGTTGAACTGCGGTTCTTGCAGACGAACCTGTAGCGGCGCGGCGCCACAGTGCGACCAAGGACAGTGCGTGTGCAAGGGCGCCGTGTGTCTGGGGGTGTGCAAAGACACCCAGACCGACCCGACGAATTGCGGCGACTGCGGCGTCTTCTGCAGCTTGACCGGCGTGTGTGCGGGCGGGAAGTGCACGACCGCGTGCACCGGGACTCCCACGCCTTGTGATCAGTTCGACCCCAACGACTGCGGCTTCACCCAGTGGGGCTGCAAAGCCCAAGAGCTCTGCGTCGGCGGCGCCTTCTCGTGCGCGACGTTCGACCACGCATGCACTGCGTGCAACGTCCAGGCCGGCTGCAGCTGCGAGTCCGGGACGGGGCTGTGTAAGGGCAGCACGAGCTGCGAGGCTCAGTCCATCTTCTCTTGCAAGCCTTACGCGGGGTGTTCGCTGGTCAAGAAGTGCCTCGGCACTCCGCCGGCATGCGAAACCCGGAGTGCGAAGGACTGCAAGTCAGTCCAAGGCTGCACCCTCCCGTGAGACCCATGATTCGAGCTTCGGCGCGCATCATCGGCTCGGCTGTGGCGCTCGCAGCCGCGCCCTCTTGTGCGTCAAGTCCAGCGACCCGTGCGGCGATCAGGCAGCGTGCTCGGGAGTCGAGGGCAAGTGCGCCGTGGCAGCTTTCGGCGCTTCGTGCGGGCCAACCACGTGCAACGGCAACTCCGTCAGCGGCAAGACCT
>JAKLKA010000038.1 GCA_023150915.1 Polyangiaceae bacterium | reverse complement strand
GCCAGCGGCGGCAGCGGCACGGGGTCCAGCACCGGCAGCGGCGGCTCGGGCGCCGGCGGCGGCAGTGGCGGGTCGGGCTGCGTGCCGAAGAGCTGCGCCGACAAGAAGGCCACTTGCGGCACCGTCGACGACGAGTGCGGCGGCACGGTGGCGTGCGGCACGTGCCCGGGCGGTCAAGTGTGCTCGAACACCACTCAGACCTGTGCGCCCCCGGCGAGCGAGTGCAAAGCAGCCGGCGCCGAGTGCGGCATCATCAACGACGCCTGCGGCGGGTCGGTGGATTGCGGCTCGTGCCCGGCCGGGCAGGTGTGCAACGGCGCCACGCGCAAGTGCGGCCCCTGCGTGCCGGCCAAATGCGAGGGCGACAAGTGCGGCACGCTGCCCGACGGCTGCGGCGGCACCATCACCTGCACCGCCTGCGGCACCGGTCAGGTGTGCGACGCGGTCAGCAACAAGTGCATCACCTGCGCGAAGACCACCTGCCAGGCCGAGAAGGTGGAGTGCGGCACGATCAGCGACAAGTGCGGCGCCGTGCTGAGCTGTGGCACCTGCCAGAGCGGCTTCCAGTGCACGAACGGGCAGTGCCTTCCGCCCCCGCCCCCCACCGAGTGCAAGAACCAGGGAAAGAACTGCGGAACCATCACCAACAGCTGCACCGGGCAGCCGGTGGTCTGCGGCAACTGCCTGCCGGGCGAGATCTGCTCGAACAACGTGTGTGTGTCGTGCATCCCCAAGACCTGTGCCGAGCTGAAGAAGACGTGCGGCCCCGCCGACGACGGCTGCGGCGGCCAGCTTCAGTGTGGTGACTGCACCACCAACCAAAAGTGCTACGGCGGCAACTGCTGCACGCCGACCACCTGTGCGGCCCAGGGCAAGAACTGCGGAACCATCGCCGACGGCTGCGGCGGTCAGCTCAGCTGCGGCGACTGCCCCAGCAACCAGAAGTGTGGCGGCGGCGGCACCGCCAACGTGTGCGCCCCCTGCGTGCCCAAGACCTGCACGGGCATGGGCAAAGACTGCGGCGACCACAGTGACGGCTGCGGCGGCAAGGTGAGCTGCGGCACCTGCACCACCAACGAGACGTGCACCAACGATGGCAAGTGCTGCAAGCCCACCACCTGCGCTGCCCAGGGCAAGAACTGCGGCAAGATCTCCGACGGGTGCGGCGCACAGCTCGACTGCGGCACCTGCTCCAACGGCGAGGTGTGTGGCGGCTCGGGCACTGCCAACGTGTGCGCGCCGTGCACGCCCAAGACCTGCACGCAACTCGGCAAGCAGTGCGGGACCACCAGCAACGGCTGCGGGGGTCAGGTCGACTGCGGGCCATGCCCCAGCGGTCAGACTTGCCACAACAACCAGTGCTGCTCGCCCACCACTTGCACGGCGAAGGGCGCGCAGTGCGGCAACACCAGCGACGGTTGCGGCGCGCAGCTGGACTGCGGCCCGTGCCCGAGCGGTCAGGTCTGTCAGGGCAACCAGTGCTGCCAGCCCAAGACCTGCACCGAGGTCGGCAAGCAGTGCGGCAGCTGGCCCAATGGCTGCGGCGGTCAGATCGGCTGCGGGCCGTGCCCCGGCGGCCAAGTGTGCCTGACCAACGGGACCTGCTGCATTCCCCTGAGCTGCTCGGGCAAGTGCGGCTACAGCGGCTCGGACGGCTGCGGTGGCACGGTCACCTGCCCGCCCTGTTGAGGTCGAGATTCACACCCCATGCGTTCAGCTTTCTTGATAAAGGCCGCGGTTTGCGCGTCGCTGTCGCTCGCCATCGCCTGCGGTGACGACGACGGCGACTCGAAGAAGAAGAGCGACGCCGGCAGCGATGCCGGCGCCGACGGCGATGGCGGCGACGCCGGGCCACCCCCCAAGACTTATGCGTCGTGCTCGAGCGACGGCTGGTGCTGGGAGCTGCCCCGCCCGCAGGGCAACACGCTGCGGGGGGTGTGGGCCACCAGCGAGAAGGACATCTGGGCCGTCGGTGATCGCGGGACCATCATCCACTTCGACGGTAAGGGCTGGGAGGGGCTCGACTCCGGCGTCACCGAAGATCTGACGGCGATCTGGGGCGCGAGCGCGAGCAAGCTGTGGGCCGTGGGCCTGGCCGGCACCATCGTGGCGTGGGACGGCAAGGGCTGGGCGAAGGCCACCCTTCCGGTGGGCGCCGAAGCAGGCGCCGACGCCAGCGTCGCCACCAACTTCCTGGACGTGTACGGCGCGAGCGAGAGCGACGTCTGGGTGGTGGGCGAGGGTGGAGCCATCTGGCACTTCGACGGCTCGAGCTGGACGACCAAGAGCAACCCGAACCCGCAGACGCTGCGAGCCGTCTTCGCGGGGACCACGGGCAAGGCCTGGGCGGCTGGCGATGGCGGCGTGCTCTTGGGGTGGGACGGAGCCGAGTGGACGGTGGCCACGACCGGAGGCCCAGGGTTCCTCGCGCTCGACGGCACCGCCGACGCGGCCATCGTCGTCGCCAGCGGCCAGGCGGGCTACTTCATCTCGAACGCCTCCGGCGCCTGGAAGGGCGAGCAGGTCCCCGGCACCACCCACCTGCGCGGGGTTTGGCTCGAGAGCCCGAACCGCCCGTGGGTGTTCGGCGACGGCGGCGTGCTGTTCCGCTTCGACGAGGCAACCAAGACCTGGACCAAGCTGGCCAGCAACACCACGCGCGCCTTCCTGACCGCCGATGGGCTCGACGCCGACAGCGTGCTGGTGGCCGGTGAGAACGGCATCATCATGCGCTGGGACGGCGACGCGCGCTCGTTGATCTCGAACGGCTCGTCGGAGAACCGGCTGGCGCTGGCCGGATCGGGCAGCAAGGACGTGTGGGCCGTGGGCGACGAGGTGCTGCACGATCAGGGCAGCGGCTGGCAGGTGGTCGACCCGAAGACGCCGCGGGCGCTGTACGACGTGGCGGCGGTCGGGGCCGACGACGCCTGGGCGGTGGGCACCGGGGGCACCGTGCTGCACTGGAAGGGCAAGGTGACGGGCTTCGAACCGGTCGAGGTGAAGTCCCTGGCCTGGCTGCGGGGCATTGCGGTCACCAGCACCGGCGGCTGGATCGTGGGCGAGAAGGGCACGCTGTTCGCCATGATCAACGGCACCAGCTGGATCGCCACGCCCAGCAACACCAGCGCCGATCTCAACGACGTGTGGATCACCAGTGGGTCGGACGCCTGGGCGGTGGGGGCGAACGGCACGCTGATGCACTGGGACGGCGCGGCTTGGGGCCCCTACCCCATCAGCAGCGAGGCCGGCGCGGTGCCCACGCTGCGCGCGGTCTGGGGCGCGGGCGCGAAAGACGTATGGGCCGTGGGCCTGAACGGCACCGTGGCGCGCTACGACGGCAGCGTGTGGACGGTCACGCGTTCCGGTGAGCTCTATTCGTTGAACGACATTTGGGGCAGCTCGGCCAGCGACGTGTATGCCGTGGGCTCGGATGGCACGGTGCTCCACTTCGACGGTTCGACCTGGACCGAACAACAGACGGCGGTCGGCGAGACGCTGAACGCGGTCTGGGGCAGCAGCGACAAGAACGTGCTCATCGCGGGTGAAGGCGGCGCGCTGCTTCGGAAGACGAAGTGACTGCGCGCTCCGTTAGTGGGAGCGCGCGAGGACCTGCTCTAGCTCGGCGAGGCCCCTCCGATACGGCAGCACGTCCACGCCCCCGATCTTCCTCGCGTGGGTGCCCAAGTACAAAATCACGCTGCGGTGCTTGGGTCCGAAGTAGCTCGCGAAGCTGGTGAGCCCCGAGACGTCTCCGGCGCCCACCTGCCGCGATGCCTTGGCTTCGATGGCCCAGGTCTCACCCCCCACCTCGACGATGAAGTCGACCTCGGCTCCGTGCTCGGTACGATACGAGCTCACTCGAACCTCGACGTCCGAGGCTTGAGCCATGGCAATGACTTGTGACGCGATCAGGTGCTCGAAGACCATCCCGGCGCGATCCCCGGACACCCGGAAGTTGCCCACGAGCGCGTTGTAGACGCCGACGTCGAAGAAGAAGTAACGCGGGTGCTGCACCAAGCGCCGCCGCTCGCTCTTGGCGAAGGCGTCGAAACGATGGGCCAGCAGGGTGTCCTCCAAGATCTCGAAGAAGCGCTGGACGGTCGCGCGCGGAACTGCGGCTTCCCTCGCGAGCCGGTTCTGGTCCAGGAAGTGCCCCGAGTCGACGGCCGCGACGCGCAGAAAGCGAGCAAAGCCTTCCACGTTCCGCGTCAGGGCCTCGGCTTGGACTTCCTCCCTCAAGTAACTCGACACGTACGAACGCAAGGTCTTCTTCCGCTCGAGCTCCACGCGTGTTGCGTACACGCCCGGCAACGCGCCGGTGGCAAACAGCCGCTGTTCGTCGAAGTCATCGCCGATCTCGCTCAGCGTGAGCGGCCCCAGGCTGTACGTGTTCACCCGACCCGGCAGCAGATTCGCGCGGCCCCGTCGCAGCTTGCGCGCGCTCGAGCCGGTCAGGAAGAACCTGGGCGGGCGAGGCCGGTCGTCGAGGATGCTCTGAATGGTGTTCAACGTCCGTGGCAGTCGTTGCACCTCGTCGATGAACACGGTCTTGGGCCTGGCCGAAGCGAGGCGCTGTTCGAGCAGGCCGGGGTCGGACGCGTGGGCCAGGAACTCCTGCTCGTTCGCCAGATTGATGGACAGCGCCGGCGCGAGCTGGCGGACCAACGTGGACTTTCCCACCTGGCGCGGGCCGAGCAGGAGGAACGACTTCGTCCCTCGGCCGAGCAGCTTCGCGAGGCGCCTCGGATACATCGTGGGCAATATACCGCGTATTCTGCCCGCGAGCTAGCGCCGGCACTGGAGTCCGATCACTGAGGAGACGAGGGCGGAAGCGAGGGCCAGTCAGCGCCACTGCCCATGCGTCAATTCCATTGACGATTTTTCATCAGTAGCACTAACATGGCTTGGTGACGGGGATCTCCCGAGAAATCGAGCCAGTCCTGCGCCGCCTGCTGGCGCAGCGCCCCTGCGTCGTGCTCACGGGCTGCCGCCAGACGGGCAAGACGTGGCTGGCGCGTTCGGTCCTGCCGCACGCGACCTACGTGACCCTGGACCTGCCGTCGGTCGCTGAACAAGCCGAGGGTTCCGGGCAGCGCTTCCTGGAGCAGCATCCGGCGCCGTGCGTGATCGACGAAGTGCAGTACGCGCCAGCGCTGTTCCGGAACTTGAAGGTCGCGATCGACCGCACGCGCGATCGTTCAGGAGCCTACCTGCTGACGGGGTCGCAGCGCTTCGTTCTCATGAAGGGCGTCACGGAGAGCCTGGCCGGGCGAGCGGCCATCCTGGAGCTCTCGCCGTTGTCCCTGGCTGAGATCGAAGCCGCGCGCGGGCAGCGCGCCGAGGGCGACCGTCTGCTCGAGTGGATGTGGCAAGGCGCGTTCCCGGAGCTCCACGCTCGTGATCTCGACGCCGCCGAGTTCCATGCGAGTCTCATCGCAACCTACCTGGAACGCGACGTGCGGTCGCTGTTGGCGGTGAGGAACTTGCGCGACTTCGAGCGCTTCTTACGGCTGCTCGCCGTGCGCGCTGGTTCGCTCCTGGAGATCGGTGCGCTGGCCTCCGACACGGGGATCAGCGTGAACACGGCCAAGGCGTGGCTCGGCGTCCTCGAGGCGTCTGGCGTCCTTCTGCTGACGCCCCCGTGGTTCGAGAACATCGGCAAGCGGCTGGTCAAGTCGCCGAAGGTGTACTTCCTCGACACGGGGCTCTTGTGCGCGCTCTTGTCCATCGAGTCCCAGCGAGCGCTGGCGAAAACTTCGCTGCGTGGCGCCGTGTTCGAGAACCTGGTTCACGCCGAGCTGGTCAAGTCGTTCACCAACCGCGGCGCCCGGCCGCGCATCCACTTCTACCGGGATCACGCGGGGGTCGAGGTCGACTTCGTGATCCCAGAGGCCGATCGGTTGCACCTGATCGAGGTCAAATACCAGGAGCGGGCGGCATTGCCGAAGGGCTTCAAACAGGTCGCGTCCGCCGTCGGCGACGCGCGCATCGCGTCTCGCTGCGTGGTGACCGCGCGACGTGACTCCCACGAGCGCGATGGGGTCGTGTGGCGCGGCCCGGCGGGTGGGGCATGGCCGTGGGAGGTCGAGCGCTGACCCGCCGCCACCCCCTGCCCCTTCAAAGGTGACGGCCCCCGATCGCCGTCGTGCGATGCGGGGGCCCTCGGTTCATTCTACCGTGGTGCCATCACCCGTCTTGCCCCGGGGCGCGGAGAGCCCGCGACCCAAGAGCTCGGCCGGCAAGAGCGACTGCATGTTGTCGGCGCCAACCACGATGCGCAGCTCGCCGATGCGCTCGGCGATCTCCTTCATCGCGTCCAGCTCCTTCAGGCGGAGCAGGATGGGGCTTTCTGCCATCACGCGCGCGGTGTTGGCCAGCTGACGCGTGGCCAGCACCTCCTCACGACGGAGGATGATGTTGGCCGCGGCCGCCTTCTCGGCCTCGATCACGCGGTTGAGCAGGGTCTTCATCTCGCCCGGAAGGACGATGTCCTTCACGCCCACGCGCTCGACGCGCACGCCGAAGGCCAGAGCCTTGGGCGCCACGTCCGCCATCAGCTGGCGGCTCATGGCGTCGCGGCCCTCGAGCAGCTCGTCGAGCGTCGCACCCGCGACGAAGTCGCGAGCAGCGAGCTGGACCAGCAAGTAGACGGCGCTCTTCACGTTGGCGACGGTCGTCGCCGCCAAGATCGGATCGGCGACGGCGTGCTCCACCGTGAGGGTGAGGCGCAGCGTCACCTTGTCGCGCGTCATCAGCTCTTGGCCGACGATGGCGTCTTGATCGGCGCGCATGTCGAGCTTGTCGACGCTGACCTCGGCCTCCGGGTGGGTCCAGAAGGCGTGACGGCCCGGGTCGAGCACGCGCACCAGCTTGCCCTGGACGAACAACAGGCCGCGCTCGCTCTCGCGCACGACCGCCTCGGCGATTTCGTGCTTCGGAATGAGCGCGCGGAGCTCGTCGGTGAGGGCCGGAAGCGGCTCGGTCACGTCGAAGCGGCGAACGCGAACCGACGGATCGACGCTCCAGAAGCGATGCACGCCGGGACGCAGGAAGACCTTCGGACGGCCGTCCTCGATCACGATGGCGCGCTCGCGCGGACCGAGCTCGATCTCGCCGAACCAGTCGCGCGGCAAGATGGCGCGCACTGCCGGCGGCGCGCGGAACACGAGCTCGCCGGTGTTCCACGACAGCGTCGACAGGTGAAAACCGAAAACCAAGTGGCGGCCCGGGCCCAAGGCGCGGACCGGCAGGCCGCCGCGCAGCACGACGGCGCGCTCTTCGAGACGAACGTGGATGATCTTGAACATGGCTCTGGGGCCTCTTTCTGCCGGAACCGCCGGCGCGCGGGCGACCGCGAAGGTCGCAAGGACGCTGTGTGGGGAATCGATCACGGCGAAGACCGCCTTCGAGTCGAGGGGGGTGGGCGACCTCGCGCCGGGGTCCGTCCAGGCGACCCCGAGCTCGGTCGTGCAGCGCCCTCGAGGGGCGCTCGCCCGCCACGCGCGCCGTCGAAGCGCGTTCCGTGCGGAGCTCGAGCGGCCGTCACCGAGGACGATGGCTCGAGGCCGGCATTGGACGCGAGGTTCGATGGCGCGGCCGCGGGCGAGTCCGCCGCCGTGCGCTCTCGCGCACCGTTGGCGAAGTCGACGAGCTGCCCCCGCCGTGATCTCTTCTCTTCTCTCTCTGGCTGTCGGACCCTTTCGAGGTCGGCTGATGCTCTGACCACTGAGCTAGAAGCGCCGGTGGGCACTCCACGGGAGTCGAACCCGCGACTTTCAGCGTTCGGGTCGGGTGACCCGGGTCGGTATTTCGCGGAACGCGACGAGCCGAACGCGAACGGAAGACCGAAACGGTTCCGAGCGCGCGGACGTGCGCCGTAGGCCGAAAGACCGGTGGAGACGACCGGGACTTGCACCCGGATCTTCGGCACTGAGCGCCGACGCCCTGCTGTTGGACGATCGCCCCAAAAAGGCGGATCTCTGCCGGCCCGCGCGCAGCAGTCGCTGCACGACGAGCGTGGCAGAGTCCCTCCTGGTGCCCCGCGTGGGGGCCATGCCGCTGCTCAGCGGCGGTTGACTGACATGCGGCTCACGCCAGAGCCCTTCGGGGCTTGGCGAGTCCGATCTTGTGACGAAGGATCTTTAATTTTCTCCTTTGGGTGAGCTGCGTGATGACCGCGCCCATGGAACGACAGAGGCCGCCTCGCGGGCGGCCTCACACCGAACACCGACGTGTCGGGCGTGCGCTACCGCGCGCTTGCTCCTGGTGCTGCGCCGAGCGGGCGCCGCGAATCGCTGGGGAGGTCGAACATGGGTCGGCTTTCAGACGTATGAGCGAAAGGTTTTATTTCCGGCTGGTAGAACTTCGGGTTCTTCGCGGGAAAATCCCCGGGGAAACCCCCGACAATTGCCTCAAATGCACAACGGCCGCTCGGGTCACGAGCGGCCGCCGCGTGCCGAGGGCAGCGCGACCGCTATGGGGTGACTGCCTCGCGGTGAGAGCAGCTGGCGGCGACAGCGGGGTTCATGACGCGCGGTGATCTAGACGCGAACGCGATGCTTGTCAAGGCGCGGTCCAGCCCTACCACTCCCGATCGGTTCTCGTCAGGGCGACCTGCAGCGTCCGGCTCAGCAGCGAGGCGACCGGACCGGGGTCGACTGGCGACTCCACTCTTCGGGCACTAAGCGTCGGCGCATGAAGACGCGCGCGCTCTCGTTCTTGGGCCTGCTCTTGCTGTCAGCTTGCGGGGGCGCAGCGCCGCCGCCGGCCGCGCCCGATCCCGCGCCCGCCGCGCCGAGCGCCGCGCCGGAGGCCAGCCCCGCCGCCGAGCCGGAAGACAAGCCTGCCCCGGCGCCGGCGCCCATCAAAGTGACGCTGGAGGCCAAGAGCGGGAGCAAGCTCGCTGGCAAGGCGCTGCTCGAAGAGACGCCGGAGGGCGTGAAGGTCACGCTCGCGGTGAGCGGCATCTCGAAGGGCAAGCATGGCGCGCACGTGCACGAGTTGGGCGACTGCAGCTCGGCCGACGGCAAGAGCGCCGGGGACCACTTCAACCCCGGCGGCCACAAGCACGGCATGCCGCCGGGCGCCGAGCGACACCTGGGCGACCTGGGCAACCTGGAGGTCGCCGACAGCGGCGAGGGCAAGCTCGAGATCACGGTGGCCGGCGCCAACCTGAAGCCGGGCGACAAGAGCTCGTTCCTCGGTCGCGCCATCATCGTCCACGAGAAGACCGACGACGGCGGGCAGCCGACCGGTAACGCGGGCGGGCGCATCGGTTGCGGCGTGATCCAGCGCTGAGCGCTGCGCTGCAAGGTCGCGGCCTCGGCCGTGTCAACGGGTCGTGGCATGGCATCACCGTTTCGGGCTCGGGGCCGGGTTGGTGCTCGTCGCGGCGTGCTCCGCAGCGGCCGGCGGCGAGCCGGATGAGCCCGCGAGCGGGGCCGGCGGCAGCGGCGCAAGCGTGGGCAGCGCGGCCAGCGGTGGAGGCCTGGCGTTGGGCGGCGGCGGGGGTGGCGGCTTCGGCTGGGACTCGGGTCAGGGCGCGGGCGGCGGCGGGCTCGCCGACGCCGACGTCTGCCAGGCGGTGTCGCAGACCGCGGTGAACAAGCCGCGACCGGTCGACATCATCTGGGCGCTCGACACGTCCGACAGCATGGTGGGCGAGCTGCAGCAGGTCGAGGCGAACATGAACGCGTTCGCCAACGCCATCGCCCAGAGCGGCATCGACGTGCACATCGTGCTGATCGCCAACCCGGGGAACCCCACCGACGGCTCGCTCTTCAACCCCAACCCCGGGGTGTGTATGGACCCACCGCTGGGCAAGGGCGTGTGCCCGGGCGGATCGAAGGCGCCGACCTTCCAGCATGTCGAGGTCGGGGTCGGCAGCCACAACGCGCTCAATCGGTTGGTCGAGACCTATCCGCAGTACAAGAAGTCACTGCGCCAGAGCGCCGTGAAGTACTTCGTGGTGCTGACGGACGACGAGGCCAAGGACGCACCCCACAACTCGGCGGCGGCGTTCACGCAAGCCGTGAACAAGCTGGACCCCGGCTGGTTCGACGACTGGCGCGTGTTCGGGATCTACTGCACCGGCTCGTGCGGCACGCCGCTGGCCTGCGCCGCGACCGGGAAGGTGTACCAGGCGCTGGTGGCGCAGACCGGCGGGGTCGGCGGAGATCTCTGCGGGAACAACCAGAACTTTGCGCCGGTGTTCACCGCGATGTCGCAGGCGGTGGTGCAGGCCAAGACCGTCGACTGCGCCTGGGCCATCCCATCGCCGCCGGCGGGGCAGAGCTTCGATTCGGCGATGGTCAACGTGAACTACTACCCGGGCGGGAGCGGCGCCAAGCAGCCCATCTACCACGTGGCGTCCGCAGCGGACTGCGGTCCCCAGGGCGGGTGGTACTACGACGACAAGACGCAGCCGAAGCAGGTGCTGGTCTGCCCGGCCACCTGTCAGATCATCAAGGGCGACCCGAGCGCCAAGGTGGACGTGCTGTTCGGGTGCGCCACCCTCAGCGTGCCGAAGTGAGCCGCCGACGGCGGCGCGCGCAGGCCGCCGCCGCCCCCAGCGCGACGAGCCACGCAAACGCGCCCGCCCCACGCGGACCGCCCGTGCTGCACGCGCCGCTCTCGGCCTCCACGCTGCCGCCCGTCTCCGGCGGCACGTCGGATTCGCTCTGGTCGCTGCAGGCGTCGAGATCGGAGTCGGGTTTGCCCGGGCACTGATCGAGCGCGTCGCTCACGCCGTCGCCGTCGTCGTCGTCGTCGCAGGCGTCGCCCACGCCGTCCGCGTCGCCGTCCTTCTGGTCGGCGTCGGCCACCTCGGGGCAGACGTCGTCGCCGTCGTCGGTCCCGTCGCCGTCCGAGTCGGTCTCGCAGGCGTCGCCCACGCCGTCGTGATCCTGATCGGCCTGGTTCGGATCGGCGGCGCCTGGGCACACGTCCGTCGCGTCCGGCACGCCGTCGCCGTCGTCGTCGTCGTCGCAAGCGTCGCCCTTCCCGTCGCCGTCGCCGTCCTTCTGATCGGGGTCCGACGCGGTGGGGCAGACGTCGGCGGTGTCGTCGAACCCGTCCCCGTCGTCGTCGGCCTCGCAGACGTCGCCCTTGCCGTCCTTGTCGGTGTCGAGCTGCGTGGTGTTCTTCGTGGTCGGGCAGTTGTCCTTCGCGTCGGCCACCCCGTCGGCATCGTCATCGTCGTCGCAGGCGTCGCCCTTGCCGTCCTTGTCGGTGTCGGTCTGGCTCGCGTTCTTCTCTTTGGGACAGTTGTCTTTGGTGTCGGCCACCTTGTCGCCGTCGTCGTCGGTGTCGCAGCTGTCGCCCTTGGCGTCCTGGTCGGTGTCGGTCTGCGTGGCGTTCTTCGCGGTCGGGCAGTTGTCCTTCGCGTCGGTCACGCCGTCGGCGTCGTCGTCGGTGTCGCAACTGTCGCCCTTGCCGTCCTTGTCGGTGTCGGTCTGGTTGGCGTTCTTGGTGCTCGGGCAGTTGTCCTTCGCGTCGCTGACGCCGTCGTCGTCCTTGTCCTGATCGTTGCACGGCCCGGTGCCCGGATCGGTGCCCCACCACTCCCAGTGCCAGTTCTCGCTGGGGACGGTGCGCTTGAAGCCATAGCTTCCGGCGTGCTTCGATAGCCACGAGTACACACCGGACGCTGACGTGTTCAGGTCGAGCGCGTGCCCGCTCTGGTGGTTGCTGTAGCCGGGCTTGGCCGCCAGGTTGCAGCTGTTGCAATTGCAGTTCACGTAGCAGCTGTAGAGGTACTTCTGCTGATCCATGGTGCGGAAGCCGCTGACCACGCGGATCTGCACGCCGGCCGCGGCGGCGGCCTTGGCCATCTTCATGTACGCGTTGGCGGTCTTCCACTCGACCTTCTTGCCGTCGACGGTGACCACCTGAATGCTGAACGCCGAGCCGCTCTTGTAGCCGGTGGCGGTGGACATGCTGCACGACAGCGTCGACAGCTCTTCGCTGACCACGCCCAGGTCGTGTTCCTCGCGCTCATCGTGGTCGAAGTGGTCGCCGCTCTCGGCAGCGCAGCCGGCGATCAGAACCATGAGCAGGCAGAGCGAGAGCCGAAGTGCGCCGAGCATGCTGGGGGCAAGAGCACGACCCGGGCCAGCGACAAAAAGGCCTTGGCTCTGCGGGAATGCGTCACGCCGTGACCCCGCAGCGCCAACCGCCGGTTGGCGCTTGGAAGGTGCAGGGCCGTCACAGGTAACGCATCGAGACGCGCAGCGTGTAGTCCCCCTTCACCACGCGGAACGACGCTGCCGAGAACTTCGGCGGGCCGAAGGTGGACGGCGGCGCGTTGCGCGAGAACCCGAATCCCTCGCGCGGGATCCCGAGGAAGGTATTCAGCACCTTGTCTTTGTTCTCGTCGTGGAACAGCGCGACGGCGTAGGTGCCTGGAGCGACGCCGGTGAAACGGCACACGCCCCCGCGGCTCTGCACCGGAGCAATGTCGCCCTTCAGCGCGTGCTTGCCATCCGGAAAGCCCTTGCCCGAATCGAACAGCGCGCAGACCACCTGGCCGTCGTCGTTCTTGAGCCCACCGGCGGCCACGGTGACCACGCTGGTGCTCTGGGCGCTGGCCGGCACGGCGAGCAGCCCGGCGGCGACGACCAGCGCGAAGGTGTGAAACCGGATCGTGGAGGCTGCCATGGTTCGACTCACGCGAGATGTGTCGAGTCGAACCTGCCCTTCGTCAACCGTCAGAGGCCCGAGCTCGTCACGCCGTGATGAACTACGCCCGAGCTGGGCGCTGGTTTCGCGGTGCCGGGAGCTTTCGGTGTGGGCTTGAGCCTGGCCTTGGCCACCGGCGCAGAAGCGGACGGGGCCGGGGCCGGCGCCGCGGACGAGGCCGCAGGCGGCGCGGCCTCGCTGGGAAGCGCCGGCGCCACGGTGGGTCGCTCGGGCGTCGGGACGCCGGCGCCCAGAACGGCCGGCGCCTGGCTGGGCTCGGGGGCGGCGGGGTCGACGCTCGGACGCGAGAGCGCGATGGCAATGCCCACGCCGCCGATGACCAGCACCCCCAGCCCTGCGACCCACGCCAGCGCCGACCGGCGCCGGGGGGCCGCTTGCTGGCTGGCCGGGCTCGGCGTGGAAGTGGGCGAAGGCGATGGCCCCGTGGCGGCGGGCTGGGCCACGGTGGCTGCGCTGGGAAGCTCGATGGCGGCCGTGGTGCTGGTGGCCTCGCTCGCGCGGCCGTGGGCCGGGGCACCGAGCAGCGCCATGAAGTCGTCCGCGCCGTTTCGGGCACCGAGCACCGGAACGTGTCCGATCTCGGCCAGCGCGCCCTCGATGGCGTCGGCCATGGCGGCGGCGGTGGCATAGCGCTGGCTGCGATCGCGGGCGATGGCGCACTGCATGAGCTGATCCACGCTCGCGGGGATGCCGGGGAGCACCGCTCCGAGATGCGGCCGCTCGCCTTGGATAATCTCGACCATCAGCAGGCCGTAGGTCTCGGCCACGAACGGCGCGCGACCCGCAAGGCACTCCCAGAGCAGCACGCCCAGCGAGTGCACGTCGCTTCGCGCGTCGATGCCCTTGTCGCCGGCGGCCTGTTCGGGGCTCATGTAGAGCGGCGAGCCGAGGATGGCGCCGGTGCGAGTCATGCCGGTCACGTGGCGACCGGTCTTGTCGGCCACCAGCACCTTGCTGATGCCGAAGTCGAGCACCTTCGGAACCAGCGTGCCGTTGCCCACGCGATGAAGGAACACGTTCGAGGGCTTCAGATCGCGGTGGATGATGCCCTTTTCGTGGGCCAGGGCGAGCGCCCGACACACGTCGAGCATGATCTCGAGGGCCACGCCCAGCGGAAGCGCGCCGGCCCGGGCAATCGCCTCGTCGAGCCCGACGCCGTCGAGGACCTCCATCACCAGGTAGGGGGCGCCATTCAGGCCCGGGTCGGAGCCCGCGTCGAAGATCTCGACGATGCTGGGGTGACGCAGCCGGCCGGCGACCTTGGCCTCTTGGAAGAAGCGCGCGAGCTGGTCTTCCGTGCGCTCGGCGCTGGGGTGCAAGAACTTGATGGCGAAGTCGCGCTCGGTGACCTCGTTCTTCGCCAGCCAGACCGAGCCCATGCCGCCCTCGCCCAACTTGCGAAGGATGCGGTACTTCCCAGCGACGAGCGCGCCCTCTTTCAAGCCCCCGGAGCGTAGCGCATTCCATCGGCCGTTGAGCTAGGCTCGGCAGAAATGTCGAAGGTTCGCTGGGTGGTCCCCTTTTCGCTGTGTCTGGCGCTGCCCGCGTGGGGGCAGACGGCGTCGGAGATCGCCGCGGCCAAGCAGTGGTTTTCCGAGGGCATGGCGCTCGAGGAAAAGGGCCAGTTCGCCGAAGCGCTGGCGCGGTTCAAGAAGGCGATGGCGGTCAAGAAGACCCCGCAGATCGTGTTCCACGTGGGGCTGTGCGAGCTGCGAACCGGCGCCTTGGTCGAAGCCCTGGTCAGCTTCGAGCGCGCGGTGGAGCTTTCCAAGACCGAAGGGAACGCGCAGGTCGAGTCCGCGGCCACCGCCGAGCTGACCACCCTCAGGCCGCGCGTGCCGACGCTCGAGATCGTGATCGTGGGGCAGGCTGCGCCGAGGCGCGTGCTGCTCGACGGCACCGAGATCGCCGGCGCAACGCTGGGCACCGCCATGCCGGTGAACCCCGGCGCCCACGAGGTGATCGCCGAGTTCGACGACGGCACGGTGAAGCAGCGGGTGAGCGTCGCCGAGCGCGGCAAGGGCAAGGTCGAGCTCACCCCGCCGGCGCCGGGTAAGCAGCCCGCGGCCACGCCGGTCGCGGCCGGCACGCCGCCCGGACCGAAACCGGCACCCACGCCCGAGCCCACACCCGCCGCGCCGCCAGCGGCCTCGCCTTCGGTGGTGCCCTGGGTGCTGATCGGCGGCGGCGTGGTGTTCGCCGCAGCGGGTTTCTACACGTGGAAGCTGCGGGGTGATCAGATCGACGAGCTGGACGCGATGTGCCCAGCCAAGGACGACTGCCCGGTGGAGCACGCCGGCGACGTGGACGACGCCGAGAGCAAGGGCAGGACGTACACCACGCTGTCGTTCGTGTCGTGGGGCATCGGCGCCGCTGCGCTCGGCACTGGCACGGTGATGCTGCTCGGTTCCTCTACGAAAGAGCGGGCGAGCGCCCACGTCAGCCCGGTGATCGGACCGGGCTTCTCGGGCGCCAGCCTGCGCGGCCGGTTCTGATCTGGGTCCGAGTCACTTCACGCTGCGCGCGCAGCGGAAGCCAGCGTCGTAGTACTGCTGGTTGGCGCCGAACTTCTCGACCAGGCCGGACACCCGCGGCTCGCTCGGATCCGAGATGAACGCGCCGCCGGCGCGCAGGTGCTCGCGGTCGGGCGAGTCGAGGTTGTCCGTGGCGCCGACCCAGTCCGTTTCGTCGACCGCGTCGGGCCAGGAGGCCTCCCACAGCCACTCGAACACGCTGCCGACCAGGTCGTCGACGCCGGCCTTGGTCCGGTCGCGAGCCGTGGTCGAGACGGCAGTCGGAAAGCCGCAGGCGTCGCCGTCGGCGTTCACGATCGCGTCCACGCACTGCGTGGGGGGCTGGTTGCCCCAGGGGAAGGCGGGCGCATCCCCACCTTGGGTACGCGCGAAGGTCCACTCGGCGGCCGTGGGCAGGCGCTTGCCCTCCGAGGCGCAGAACGCCGCGGCTTGCATCCACGTCACGCAGGTCATGGGGAAGTCGCCGGCGTCGGCCACCCCGTTCTTGTCCATCATCCACGTGGTCCAGGGTGCCTGGCCGAAGGGGGTGTTGCTGGGCCCGGTGCAGGTCAGCTCGGTGTCCACGTCGGGGTTGGCCCAGACGAAGGCATCGGTCACGACGACGGTGTTCCAGTTCGCGCGCCACCGCATTGCGTCCTCGTAGACGCCGCCGTCGTCGAGCGATGCCAGGTCGGGCGGCAGCTCGCGGTCGCCATTCCACCAGGTGTTGAAGCGCTGGACCGTGACCTCGTTCTGGTCGATGTCGAAGTCGTAGCTGAAGCTCACGGCACTGCGCCGATTGCCAGCGTCGGTGGCCAGGTCGAACTCGACCGTGCGACCGTTGCTGCGCATGCGCGCCATGTAGGGCTGCGCGTCAGCCTCGAGCTCGTAGTCGGGAAAGCACCCCACGAGCCCCACCCCGAAGATCGCGACCCAGACACGACGCATTGCGAGGCAGGTATACACCGCGCCCGCCGCGACTGTCACATTCCGCAGGGCGTGGAGTGCCAGCGAAGCCAGCGCGCGTTCACGAAGTCGAAGGCGCGGATCCCCACGATCATGCCGCCCAGCGCGACCGCCACGGGCAACGCGCCCTGCCCCACACCCACCATGCCAATGCCGGGACATGCGCCGCACAGCGCCCAACCCACCCCGAACAGCACCGAACCGAGGGGAACGGAGCGATGCAGGCGCGTGCTCTCGAGCGGAACCCTGACGAACAACCGAAGCCCCAGCGCGGTGACGCCCACCGCGCCCGCGAAGGTCAGATACAGCCGCGCGTCTTGCAGCGTGAACATCCGGTGGACCTCGGTGAAGTCACCGAAGCCGATGAAGCCCAGGGCGAGCCCCAGCGCGAACCCCAGCCCCAGCACCACGGCCCAGCCTTTCACGGGGCCAGCCCTTTCAGCAGAAGTGACGTGGCCACGGCCGCCGCCATGAAGCAACCGGTGGCGATCAGGCTCGACGGCACGAGCCGTGCGCAACCGGACAAGCCGTGGCCCGAGGTGCAGCCCCCGGCCATGCGCGTGCCGGCACCGACCAGCGCGCCGCCCAGCGCGAGCGCCACCAGCGCCCACGGCCCGTACAGCTGGCGCAAGCTCGGACCGGGCGCGAGCTCGATCCGGAAGGTGCCGCGGATCATCGCCGCGGCCAGCGCACCCGCCGCAATCGCACACAGAAACGCGACGTGGACCCAGACCGAGCCGACCCCTGCCGGATCCGACGGGCGAGCGACCCGAGCCAGGCTGCCCGAGACCCCGAGCGGGCGACCGAGCCACACCGCGTGGAGGGTGGCGATTCCGCCCAGGGCCAGCGCCCCGGCCCAAAAAGGCCAGTATTGTCCAGTCACGGCTGGCAGCGTGGGAGAGCGTCACCGGTCCGTCAAGTTCCCGCCTTGACCCGAGGCCGGTCCTCGGCTGAACTTCCCGCCGCGAAGACGGAGGTCCACCGATGAAGCTTTCTACGTGCTTGTTCGTTGTCACTGGTTTGGGTTTGGGCGTGGTCGCAGGTTGCTCGAGCGACGACTCCAGCGGCGGCGGTACTGGCGGGAGCGGCGCGACCGCATCCGGCGGCACGGGCGCGATGGGCGGCTCGGGTGCGATGGGCGGCATGGGCGCGATGGGCGGCGGCGGCTCGGGCGCCACCGGCGGCTCGGGCGCCACCGGCGGCTCGGGCGGCGGAACGCAGTGCCCGTCGACGTTGCAAGGACAGAAGTGCGAGGCGCTCGGTTCCAGCAACCCGGTCGCAAACGATTGCATTCAGAAGACGTGCTGCACGCAGACCGCGGCCTGCTTGGCCGACAAAGACTGCTCGTCGGCCATCGCCTGCATCATCGCCTGCAAGGGCGACACGACTTGCGCGGGCGGGTGTGAGACCGCCTGCCTCGGCGGCGGCACTGCTCCGTATAGCGCCATGAACAAGTGCCTCAACGACTGCGTCAAGTTGGACGGCGGCGGCACCGACGGTGGCGGCGGCGGCACCGGCGACGCTTCGACCGACTGATCGGGCGACAGCGTCATCCCCACGCGCGCCCGCGACGCCACGGTGTCGCGGGCGTTCGTGTATTTGCTGATCCCGTTTGACTCGGCCCGGCCCCGCGCGCGAGGCTGCCGCGCATGAATCGCACCTCGGCTTGTGGCTGCACGTTGGCGCTGACTCTGGCTTCGTGTGGGCCTTCGTCGGGTGGGGCCGCGCCGCCCGGCACCCCGCCCAAGGCGCCCCCGGCCAGCAGCGGCGGCGCCAGCTCACCCGCGTCGCCCGGCGACCCCGCCGACGTGCTTCTGGCCGAGTGGAAGGGGCCGCACGGCGGGCTTCCGCCGTGGGACAAGCTCGATCACAAGCTGTTCACCGCGGCGATCGACAAGGCCTCGGCGGCCTACCTGGCCGAGGTGAAGACGATCGCCGACCGGACCGACGCGGCGACCTTCGACAACACCCTGGTGGCGCTGGAACGAGCAGGAAAACCCCTCGATCGCGTGGTCACCTTGTTCGGGGTCACCACCGCCAACCTGAACACCCCCGAGGTCCAGAAGCTGGCCGAGGTGATCGAGCCGAAGCTGAGCAAGGTGTCCGACGAGGTGAAGTTCGACGCGAAGCTCTTCGCACGCGTGAAGGCGGTGTACGACGCGCGTGAGCAAGGCAAACTGAACGCCGAGCAGAAGCGGCTGGCGAAGAAGGTGTACGACGACTTCGTGCGTCGCGGCGCCAACTTGAACGCCGACGCGAAGAAGCGCGTGGGCGAGATCAACCAGACCCTGGCCAAGCTTTACACCGACTTCGGCAACCACGTGCAGGCCGACGAAGACACCTGGGTGGTGCTGAGCAAAGACGACCTCTTGGGCCTGCCGGCGTCGCTGGTCCAGAGCTACAAGGCCGCGGCCGAAGAGAAGAAGGTCGAGGGCTTCGCCGTGGTCAACACCCGCTCGGCGGTGGACCCGTTCTTGACCTTCAGCGACAAGCGCGAGCTGCGCGAGAAGGTGTGGCGCGCGTTCGTCGAGCGCGGCAACCACGGGAACAAGAACGACACCAACCAGCTGATCACCCAGATCGTGAAGCTGCGGGCCGAGCGCGCCAAGCTCTTGGGCTTCGCCAGCCACGCACACTGGCGCATGAGCGACACCATGGCCAAAGAGCCAGCCGCCGCCGAGAAGCTGATGATGCGGGTCTGGCCTGCGGCGGTGAAGCGCGTGAAGCAAGAGGTCGCCGACATGCAGAAGCTGGCGACCAAGCTCGGGCACAAGATCACCATCGAGCCGTGGGACTATCGCTACTACGCCGAGAAGGTACGGAAAGAGCGCTACGACCTCGATCAGAACGAGTTCAAGAGCTACTTCGAGCTCGAGAACATGATCCGCGCGTCTTACTTCATGGCCGAGAAGCTGTACGGCTTCGCGTTCCAAGAGGTCAGCGGCACGGTGCCGGTGTTCCACCCCGACGTGCGCGTCTATCACGTGACCAAGAAGGCCGACGGCAGCCACGTGGGCTACCTGTATCGCGACGACTTCGCCCGGACGCACAAGGGCTCGGGCGCGTGGGCGCAGACCTATCGCGACCAGCAGAAGGCCGACGGCAAGATCTTCCCCATTGTCTCGAACAACAACAACTTCACCAAGGGCGGCAAGGGCAAGCCGGTGCTGATCAGTCTGGACGACGCCGAGACCCTGTTCCACGAGTTCGGCCACGCGCTGCACGCCCTGTCGAGCGACGTCACCTATCCCTCGCTGAACAACACCCCGCGCGACTTCGTCGAGTTCCCGAGCCAGGTGCACGAGAACTGGGTGCTGACTCGTGAGATCCTCGACACGTATGCGCTGCACAACGAGACCAAGCAGAAGATGCCGCAGGCGCTGATCGACAAGATGAAGAAGGCCAGCACCTTCAATCAGGGCTTCGCCACCGTCGAATACCTCAGCGCTGCCTTGGTGGACATGTTGCTGCACACCGACCCGAAGGGCGAAGTCGACCCCAAGAAGTTCGAGGCCGACACGCTGAAGGCGCTGGGCATGCCCAAAGAGATCGTGATGCGGCACCGGCTGCCGCAGTTCCAGCACCTGTTCACCTCGGACGCTTACTCGGCCGGCTACTACTCTTACCTCTGGTCCGACGTGATGGCGGCCGACGCCTGGAAGGCCTTCGAAGAGACCAAGGACCCGTTTCACCCCGAGACCGCCAAGAAGTTCAAGGAGCTGATCTTGGCCAACGGCGACGCCGTCGATCGCGCGGAGGCGTACCGGCAGTTCCGTGGTCGCGATCCCAAGGTGGAAGCGCTGCTCGAGAACCGCGGGTTTCCGACCAAGTGACCGGGGCCGAGCGGCGTTGACAGCTGCCCAGGGCCCCGGTCCGGGTTAAGCTCTGCCCCCGATGCGCGCGTCCCGGCTGGTCACTCTGCTCGGAGCCACGGCCGTGGTGGCCCTGGCTTCGGATTCGGGGGCGCTGACCCACGTGGTGCAGAAGGGCGACACGCTGGCGTCCATCGCCGAGCGCTATTACGGGCTGATTCAACACGAGAAGCTGCTGGTCGCCGCCAACGGGCTGGACGCGCGGGGCGGGTCGTCGATCGTGCTCGGGATGCGGCTCGAGGTCCCAGCGCTGTCGCACCGGCGCATCAAGAAGAGCGACAACTGGGCGGACCTGGCCACCCAGCACCTGGGGGCAGCCCATAGAGCCGACGTGCTCAGCATGGCCAACGGGTCGAGCCCGTGGTTGCCCCCGGCCGACGGAGCAGAGATCGTCATCCCCTACAACCTGCCCGTGATGGTCACGAATGCCGACAGCATCGTGAGCATCGCACAGAAGTACATGGGCGACCCCAACAAGGCTTGGGTCCTCGACCACTACAACGGGCTGAAGGGCAAGAAGCTCGCCCCCGGCGACATCTTGCTCGTTCCGCTGACCGAGCTACCGCTGACCGAGGACGGCAAGAAGGCCGTCGCCGAGTCGAACCCGCTGGTCTGCTCGCAAGCGGCGGGCGACACCCGCGATCGGCAGCGCAAGGTCCAGGCCGAGCTGCCGGCGCTGACAGCCGACGTGAAGGGTGGGCGCTATGTCGACGCGGTAGCCCGCGGCAACCGCTTCTTGTCGGCCAGCGCGCAGCTCACCACCGAGCAACTGGCGAGCGTGCACCGCCAGCTGCTCGAGGCCTACGCCGCACTCGAGGCGCCCGGCCTGGCCCGGGCCGCCTGCGCCGAGTGGCGCAAGCTGGACGGCAAGGCGGTGCTCGATCCGGTGACCATGAGCCCCAAGCTACGCGAAGCCTGTGCGGAGCCGGCACCGTGAGCGAAGTCTCCGAGCCCGTGGCGGCGGGGGCCCTGGGGCCCGGGGTGGTGGTGGCCCAGCGCTACCGCATCGAAACGGTGCTGGGCGACGGCGCCAGCGGCATCGTGTTTCGGGCCGAGTGCATCGCGCCGCCCGACAGCGGAGAGTCCGTGCCGGTGCATGCCGGCCAGCGCGTGGCGCTGAAGGTCATCCACCGGCACCTGGCGCGCGATCATCAGATCAGCCGGCGCTTCCACCGTGAAGCGCGGATATTGCGCAAGCTGCGTGGCCCCAACCTGGTGCGGCTGCTCGACTTCGGCGAGGCCGACGGGCTGTTGTTCATGGCGCTCGAGCACGTGCAAGGCACGCCCCTCGACGTGCTGGTCAAGGCTGGCAGGTTGGCGCCACCGCGCGCGGTGGAGATCGTCCGACAGATCTGCGTCGCGCTCGACGTGGCGCACGGCGAGGGCGTGGTGCACCGTGATTTGAAGCCGGGCAACGTGATCATCGAACGCGACGATGAAGACGCCGCCGAGACCGCCCGGGTGCTGGACTTCGGCCTGGCCAAGGTGCTGCGGGGCGACGCCGGTCAGTCGCTGACGGCGCTGACCCAGCAGAACATGGTCTTCGGCACGCCCGAGTACATGGCGCCCGAGGCAGCGCGGGGCGACGAGGTCGATGCCCGCAGCGACGTGTACGCCGCAGGCATCATCCTGTACGAGCTGATCACCGGCTCGGTGCCGTTCGAGTCCAACAATCCGATCGCCACCATGACGGCACACCTGACCGATGCCGCCGTGGCGCCGTCGGAGCGTGCCCCCGACGCGGGCATCACGCCGGCGCTGGACGCGGTGGTGATGCACGCCCTGGCGAAGAAGCCTCGAGAGCGCTACCCGTCGGCGAACGCCATGGCCTCGGCGCTCTCGCTCGCCCTGCGTTCGCCGCGGGACGTCGCCTCGACCCGACCGCCCCCCTCGTCGGACCACGAGCTGGGCAGCCGAGACACCGAGCTGTCACTGGGCGCCCCGGAGCCCACCGGGAAACAATTGCCTCCGGCGGGCCCGGCCCGGCCCGAGAAAAGCTGGTTCTGGCTGGTGGCGGTGCTGGCCGCCCTGCTCGGAATTGCAGCGGGCGTCGCGCTCAGCCTGACCGGTAGCTAGCGTTCGCGGGTGAGCACGGGCACAATTGCCCTGTCGTGTCTCGCGTGGTCCGCGCAGGTCTGGCGAGCGTCGACAGCCTCGAAGAGGCTGTCGCGCCGGAGCCGCGCTCGCGCTATGTGGTCGGGGAGATCGTCGCCGACAAGTACAAGCTCATCAGCCTTCTGGGCGAGGGGGGCATGGGCGCGGTGTGGGTCGCGAAGAACCTGGCGCTCGATGCCCAGGTGGCGCTCAAGCTGATCCGCGGCGACATGGCCTCGAAGCCCAACGAGGACCGCTTCTTGACCGAGGCGCGGGCCGCCGCGCGGCTCAAGCACCCGGCCATCTGCCGCGTGTTCGACTTCGGCCGGACCCGACACGACGAGCCCTTCATGGTCATGGAGCTCTTGCAGGGCGAGACCCTGGGCGAGGTGCTGGACCGCGAGAGCCGACTCCCCGCCATCCAGGCCGTGCAGATCCTGCTGCCCATCGTCGACGCGCTCGGAACCGCCCACGCCAAGGGAGTGATCCACCGCGACCTGAAGCCGGACAACATCTTCCTGGCGGACGCCGACGGGCGCTTGCAGCCCAAGATCTTGGACTTCGGCATCGCCAAGCTGGCAACGTCAGCGGTCACCAGCCACCGCATCACCCAGGCGGGAACGGTGGTCGGCAGCCCCGACTACATGGCACCCGAGCAAGCGCGCGGCGTCGAGGACATCGACCACCGTGCCGACGTGTGGGAGCTGTGCGTGCTGCTCTACGAGTGCGTCACCGGACGCGTCCCGTTCGAAGACGCGAACTACAACGCGCTCTTGCGTCACATCATCGAGGACGAGATCCGCCCGATCCTCGAATTTGGCGCGGGCGACGACGAGCTCTGGGCAGCGATGCGCAAAGGGCTCGAGAAAGACCGCGAGAAGCGCTACCAGAGCATGCGCGAGCTGGGCGAGGCGCTGGCCGCCTGGCTGATGGCCCGCGGCGTGATGGAAGACGTGAGCGGCCACTCGCTGCGGGCCACCTGGGTCGATCCGGTGCCGGTGGGTCGCCTTTCCTTGGCCTCGTTCCGCGCCTCGACCCCGCCCCCGCCCATGTTGCCGGTGAAGGCAACGCCCGCCGAGCAACCGAAGCCCGCCGAGCAGCCGAAGCCCGCCCCGGTTCTGATGGCCGACGAGGTCGTCGCACCCCTGCCGGCCCCAAACCCGAAGAAGAAGCTGATGGTGGTCGCGGCCATCGCGTTCGCCGCCCTGGTGGTCGTCGGCTTCTTGCTGATCCGCGCGGGCTCGAGCCCCGAGGCAAGCGGGCCGAGTCCGTCGGAGGGCGCGCGCGGGGCTTCCCCGGCCGCCGCGGCGGCGCCCGCGGTGGTGCCGCCCTCGGCCCCCGGCGCCGAAGCGGCGACCGCGCCCGAGGCGAGCGGCTCGCGCCCGAAGAAGAAGGTCACCGCTTTGCCTGCCAAGCCCGAGGCCAGCGCAAAATCTCCCTCCCCTGGGGCCCCGACACCGGCTAAACCCAAGGGTGGCTATGCCGAAGACCTGGGGTTCTGAGCGACGCTTCGTCGGCCTGGCCGCCGGGTCGCTGCTCACGCTTTTCACCTGTGCCGCCGCAGCACAAGAAGAGAACGACTCGGACAAGAACGCGGCCCGAGAGCTGGCCGAGCAAGCGGCCAAGGCGATGACCGCCGAGGACTTCGCCACTGCCCAGGACCTCTACCAGCGCGCGTATGCGCTGGTGCCCGCGCCGACCCTTTCGCTGCGGCATGCACGCGCGCTGGCCAAGGGTGGGCGCTGGGTCGAAGCGCTGGAGGCCTACGTTCGCACGACCCGCACCCGGCTGGACGACAAGTCGCCCGCGGCGTTCCGCGAGGCCGTGGAGCAGGCTCAGGCCGAGCTGGCCGAGCTCAGACCACGGGTGCCGAAGGCGACGATCGTCGTCAAAGGCATCGATAGGAAGAGCCGTGCGCTGAGCGTGACCGTGGGAGGCAGGGTGATCGCACCGGCGCTGATCGGCGTCGCCGCGCCGATGGACCCGGGCACCCACCCGGTCGTGGCCAAGACCACCGACGGGCGCGAGGCACGGGCGACCCTCGAGATCCAAGAGAAGGAAGAGAAGTCGATCGAGCTCGAGCTGCCTCCGGCGGCCGAGGGTGCCGCCACCGGCGAGCCCCCGAAATCGGAGGAGGCGAAGCTGTCCACCGCCGACTCGTCACAAAAGACCTGGGCCTTCGTCGCGCTCGGAGTGGGCGCGGTGGGCCTGGGCGTGGGGGTCACCACCGGTCTGATGGCGACCAGCAAGCACCAGAGCGCAGAAGACGCGTGCCCGAAGGGCGTGTGCAGAGAGGGGTCGAGCGGCGCGGACGACGCCGAATCGTTCCGCAGCCTGCGCACGGTCTCGACCATCGGCTACGTCGTCGGCGCTCTGGGCGTGGGCGCCGGAGTCACGCTCTGGCTCACCGCGCCCAAGAAGACCGAAGCGGCGCGAGTCGGCGCCTGGGTCGGGCCAGCGAGCGCCGGCCTTCGGGGGGCGTTCTGATGCGCCTTCGGCCACGCCACGGCTTCGCTGTCGCCCTGCTCGGCCTTGCGGCCGCAGGGTGCCCGCAGCTCTTGGACGACGATTTCAGCACCGCGCCGGCCAGCGGCGGTGCAGCCGGCTCGGGGGGCGCAGGCGGTGTGGGCGGCGACGCCAGCGTGGGCGGGGCCGGCGGCGGCGGCACCGGGGGCACCTCGGGCACCGGCGGCGGCGGCACCGGGGGCCTGGGCGCAACCGGCGGCACGGGGGGCAGCGGCGGAGACGCCGGGCCGTGCAGCAATTGCCCCACCGGCGAGGTGTGTTGCGAGGACAAGTGCGTGAACACCACCAGCAGCCCTTCCAACTGCGGCGCGTGTGGCAAAGGCTGCCCCGGCACCAGCTGCAGCTCGGGCAACTGCACCAACACCTGCCTGCTCGGCCACCTCGACTGCGACAAGAACGTGGTCAGCGGTTGTGAGGTGGACTCGGCGGTCGATCCCGCCAACTGCGGCAACTGCGGCGTCGAGTGCAGCTTCGATCAGAGTTGCGTGGCCGGTAAGTGCACCTGCCCGGCCGGCACGGCCAACTGCGACGCGCAGGGCGCCAACGGCTGCGAAGCCAAACTGGGTACGGACCCGAAGCACTGCGGGGCGTGTGGCAACGCCTGCGGCGCGAATCAGGTGTGCACGGCCGGCAAGTGCGAGTGCGCCGTGGGCTTCGGCGACTGCAACGCCGACAAGAACGACGGCTGCGAGGCCACCCTTTCCAGCGACGAGAAACACTGCGGCGCGTGCAACGCCGCGTGCGGGGTGAACGGCTCGTGCTCGGCCGGCAAGTGCGGCTGCCTCACGGGCTTTCAGAACTGCGACGCCAGCGTGGGCTGCGAGGCCGCGCTGACCGACGCACAGAACTGCGGCGCGTGCGGGGTGAAGTGCGCGGCGCCGACCCCGGCGTGCGACGGCGCCGCCTGCGTCTCGAGCTGTGGCACGGGAGAGACGCTGTGTGGCACCTCGTGCGTGGACACCAAGTCCGACCCACAGCACTGCGGCGGGTGCGCGCAGCCGGTGGCCGCCAATCAGCAGTGCGTGAACGGGATGCCCAGCTGCCTGACGGGGTTCGCCAACTGCAACACCCAGGCAGCGGACGGCTGCGAGGTGGATCTGACCACCGACCCGAAGCACTGCGGCGGGTGCAGCACGGTGTGCAAGCCCGGCGCCATCTGCTCGGCGTCGAGCTGCCAATGCGCGACCCTCACGCCCAACGACTGCGGCAGCGAGTGCCGCGAGTGCTGCTCGGGCAGCCAGTGTGGCGACTCGGACCCTTGCACCACCGACAGCTGCAGCGCGGCCGGTACGTGCTCGCACTCGGGCTGCGGCACCGGAACCAAGTGCTGCGCCACCGGCTGCTTCGAGTGCTGCGCCGACGGGGACTGCACCGGCGGCAAGGTGTGCAGCGGCAACAGCTGCGTGACCCCGACCTGCACCCCCCCCCAGGTGCTGTGCGGCGGCGCCTGCGTCGACCCGAACACCAACGCGACGCACTGCGGTGGCTGCGGCAACTCGTGCGGGGCGGGCCGCAGCTGCACGGTCGGCGCGTGCACCCCGCCGTGGGTGAGCATGAGCACCGCGGGCGCGCCCAGCGCGCGCAGTCGGGCCGCCTACGCCGCCATCAGCAGCTCGGGGCAGGTCTTCGTGTGGGGCGGGCAAGACGCCGCCGCGGCGGTGCTCGACAGCGGCGCGGTCTACGACGTGGCCACCGACAGCTGGGCCCCCGTGGTCAAAGACGCGAACACGCCTTCGGCGCGCAGCTTGGCGTCGGCGGTCTGGACCGGTGACCGCGTCTTCGTCTGGGGCGGCACGAACGGCAGCGCCGATCTCGCCAGCGGCGCGCTCTACGACCCGGTGGCCAAGGCGTGGAGCCCGGTGAGCGCGACCGGCGCGCCCAGCGCGCGTCGTGCTCCCTATCTGGTGTGGACCGGTTCGGAAGTGCTGCTCTGGGCTGGGCAAGACGCAGCGGGCGGCGGGGTCGCCGGCACGTTCCGCTACGATCCGACTGCGGACAAGTGGACCACCGCGAGCTCGGGCGGGCAGCCGACGGCGCGCATCGACGCCACCACCGGCTTCACCGGCGCCGATTTCTTCGTCTACGGCGGCAAGGTGGGTGGCGGCTACGCGGACGACACCTATCGTTACCGACTCTCGACCGACGCCTGGGCGGGCATGGGCAAGGGCCCCAGCCAGCGTTTCGGCGCGTTTGGGACGTGGGACGGCAGCTTCCTGGTCGCGTGGGGCGGTCGCAAGCCGCCCACCAACTTCGCCGACGGAAAGCGCTTCGACGGCACGGCGTGGAGCGCCATCCAGACCACCGGCGCGCCATCGGGCCGCTACGCACTGCACCGGCAGAGCGGCTTCAGCGCCCGCATCGCCTCCGGCACCACGCTGCTGATCGGCGGCTTCGCCACCGCAGCCCTGAAAGACGGCGCCATCTACGCCTCGGGCACGAACGCCTGGACGCCGGTGCCGGCGTGGCCTTCGGGTGAGGACCACCTGTGGCCGGTGTACGCGTTCACGGGGGGCGAGCTGGTGGTCTTCGGCGGGCTCCACGGCACCGCCCCAACGGCGACGGGTGAGCGCTTCCGGCCCTGAGTCGCCGCTCACCCTCGAGCAGACGCTCGACTGGGGAGAGCTCGCCCCGCTGCGGATCAGCGCGCGCGCGGCGGCCGACGGTGTGTACGCCGGCAGCCATCGCAGCCAACGGCGCGGGGCCGGCGTCGAGTTCGGCGGCCACCGGGCCTATGTGCCTGGCGACGACCTCCGCTTCATCGACCGCCACGCACTGATGCGACACGGTCGGTTGATGGTGCGGCAGTTCGAGACCGAGACCGACCGCACGCTGCGGCTGGTGGTGGACGCCAGTGCCTCGATGGCGTTTCGCAGCAAGGGCGCCCCCGGGGCCAAGCTGGCGTACGCCGCGGTGGTGGCCGCGGCCCTGGCGCGGATCGCGATTTCGAACGGCGACCCGGTGGCGCTGGACTGGATCGGCGGCGACGCGCGACAGCCCCTGCCCGCGCTGGGGGGCCGCGAGGCCTTCGAGCGGGTGGTCGCAGCGCTCGAGACAGTGCGCCCCGGCGGCGACCTCCGCCTGGACGGCGCAGCGACCGAGCGGGCGTTTGCCGGCGTGGCGCGCCACGCCCGCCGCGGCTCGGTGGTGGTGCTGCTCAGCGATCTGCTCGACTTGCCCGAGCACACCCTCGATCGCTTCGCTGCGCTCTCGTCCCTGGGGCGCACGCTGATTGCGGTGCGCGTGCTCGACCCCCTCGAGGCAACCTTCGCCCTCGAGGGCCCCGTTCGGCTCTTCGCCAGCGAGGGGAACTTCCACGTCGAGACCGACGCCAGCCTGGTCAAGCAGGGCTACCTCGCGCGCCTTGGGGCCATCGCCAGCGCGTGGCAGCAGCGCCTGGCCGAGAGCGGCGGCACGCTGATCGACAGCGTGACCAGCCAGCCGCCCGTGAACACGGTGCGCGAGATCGTGCTCGGCGCCGGCGGGGGCGGACGATGAGCTTCGCGGTGGGGCTGGCCCTGGCCGTGGCGGTGTTCGTGGTCGCCCCGCTCATGGCGCACCTCTTGCGCCGCTCGCGCGCCGACGAGCGCGAGTTCCCGCCCGCTCACCTGGTCCCGGCGGTCGAGCCCGTGGCTCGGCAGCGTAGCCGGCTGGAAGATCGCGCGCTGTTCGGCGTTCGGGCGGCGATGATCGTGGCGCTCGCCCTGCTCGGAGCGACGCCCCTGGTGCGCTGCTCGCGGCTGTCCATCGCACGCCAGAGCGGGGGCTCGGTGGCGCTGGCGATCGTGATCGACGACTCGCTCAGCATGCGCAGCCTGAGCCCCTCGGGACGATCGCGCTTCGAGCTGGCCCGCAGCGGCGCCCGCGACCTCTTGGCGGCTGCCCGCGAAGGCGACGCGGTGGCGGTGGTGCTGGCCGGCGCGCCGGCGCGGCTCGCCCTGTCGGCCACCACCGATCTGGACGCGGCGCGCCGGGCCCTGGCTTCGCTCGAGGTCTCGGATCGGCCCACGGATCTGGTGGGCGCGGTCCAGCTGGCCCGCTCGTCGGTGACGCCGCTGCCCCACGTGGACCGCAGGGTCGTGCTGCTGAGCGACTTCGCCGGCGCTTCGATTCCGAGCGGTGAGCCCGCTGTCTGGGCGCCCCTGGCCGCGCTGCGCAAGGCCGTCGACGACTGCGCGGTGGTCTCGGCGGTGAGCCACGGTCGGCGAGTCAGCGCCACCATTGCCTGTTCGTCGGCCCAGGCGGCGCGCGGGCGCTCGCTCGAGCTCGCTGTGAGCACCAAAGCCGCGCCTCTGCCCGACGCGGGCGCTCCCCCGGCAAAGACGGGAGAGGTGGTCGCCAGCGCCAAGCTCGACGCCCGCGCGGGTGAGCAGAGCGTCTCGCTCGAGCCGTCGATCCTCGGTGCCGGCCTGGACGCTCAGCTCTCGGGAAAAGACGCCATCGCGGAAGACGACCGAGCGCCGGTCGCGCCCGAGACTCAGAGCCTGGGCCTGGCGGTGCTGTCCGACATGGCAACCTCGAGCGCCACCACTGGCGGCGCCACGGTCGTCGAGCAAGCGCTCGAAGCGCTGGCGCTCGACGTGGGCGTGAAGCCACTGCCCAGCCTGCCCGACGATCGCAAAGAGCTCGAGCGCTTCTCGGCGCTGGTGCTCGACGACCCCGGAGGTCTCGGCCCCGAAGCGCGCGCGGCGCTGGTCGAATGGCTCGAGCACGGCGGCGTGGCGCTGGCCTTGCTCGGTCCGCGCGCCGAGAGCGTTCAGCTGGGCACCTCGCTCGAACCGTTCGTCAGCGGCGCCCTGTCTTGGACCACGACCAAGTCGAGCGGCGTGGACGCGGCGAGCGTTGCGTGGTTGGGCGCGCCCGGAGCAAGCTTGTCGAGCCTTGCACCCCGCGGGCGCGTGCGGCTCGAGGCAGCGCTGCCCCCCGGCGCCAAGGTGCTGGCGCGGTGGGACGACGGGCAGCCGTTCATGCTCGAAAAGAGCCTGGGGCGCGGGCTTGCGCTCACGGTTTCAGTGCCGGCGTCGCCGGACCACAGTGACTTCGGGCTGCGTCCGGGTTTCCTGGCGCTGCTCGAGCACGTGATCGAGCAAGCCGAGCGTCGCGCCGGTCCGCGGCGCAGCGTCGCGGGCACCCCTTGGTCGTTTCCGCCCGGCACACGGGTCGAGGTCGAGGGCCCACGCGGACCGCTGGCGCACGAGACCGTTGCGGGACGCGATGCGGAGCGCGCGTTCGTTCCGGGCCTGGTCGGTCGCTACCGCGTGCTGGTCGAGGGCGCCGCCGAGCAGCGCATCGTGACCCTGGACCCCGCCGAGATCACCACCGCCCCACGCGAACCCGACCAGAGCGACGAGCGCGTCGTCACCAGCGGCGTCGAGAGTCAGGTGGACGCCTCGTCGGAGATCGCGCTGGTGTTGCTCGGGCTGCTCGCGATCGAGCTCGGCTTGCGCGCGTTCGGCCGCCTCGCCCCCCGGCGACGACGGCGCCGCGACGACCGGCCCGCCGCTCTGGCGCGCTAGCTCCCTTCGATGCGTCGTGATACTTCCAGGCTCCATGAGCGTTCGCGGTCTTTGCCTTCTCGGTCTCGCTCTCGCCGGTTGTCACTCGCCGGGTCTCTACGGCCACTCGCGGGTCTATTCACCACTCAGCGACGAAGAAGCGGCAGTCGCCCGCGCGAAGGAATACGACCCGGTGATGGCGCAGCGCACGCCCGACGAGTGGAAGGGCAAGGCGGTGACGCTGTTCGGCGTGGTCAAGACCCGGCACCCGGGGCCCGGGGGCAACGCCGACCTGACGCTGAGCGTGCGCGCCCTCGAGCCGCGAAACCTGTGCGACACGTCCGACGAAGACACCTGTCGAGTCACGGTCAGCGATCGCGAGCACGCGGTGGTCCACGCGCTTGCCCGGCTGAGCGGGGACGACGACATCGGCCCGAAGAGCGTGGGCGCCGGCTCGCTGGTGCGGGTCGTCGGCACGCTGAGTGACAGCGTGGATCCGGACGATGGCGCCCAGGTCGTGCGCGTGACTTACGTCCGGCACTGGCCGCGGGACTTCTACGTGCTGACCACCGATCGCGAGCACATGCGGCGGTAGCGCTGCTTCCGGCAACGGCCGAAGCGGACCAAGAGCAAAAGAGCCAAGGGCGCCAAGCTCCACACCCTTCATTCCTTGGCGCCCTTTGCGCCTTGGCGGTTCACTCTCTGGCAGCGGTGCGGACGGCAAGGCAGATTCCACTTTCACCCCGCGCGGGCCATGGTATTCGTCCGCGGCTCGCATGCGTCGCCTGCTCAGCACCACGCTCTTCGCCTGCGCCGTCGCCACCCTGGCGCCGGCGGCGAACGCCACCGTGATCGAGAAGGTGGTGGCGGTGGTGGGTGAGCGGGCCATCTTGCTGAGCGACGTCGTGACCCGCGCGCGGCCGTTCCTGGTGAAGATCCACTCTGAGGTGCCGGCGGGCGCGCAGCGCAACGCCGCCATCTCGCAGACCTACAAGAACGTGCTCGAGCGCATGGTCGACGAAGAGCTGCAGGCTCGGGCGGCGAACCGGTCGAAGCTGGTGGTGGACCCCAAAGAGGTCGACGACGCCATCGGGCGCGTGGCCTCGCAAAACGGCATCAGCGTGGACAAGCTGGTGGCCGAGGCCGCCAAGAGCGGACTGGACGAGAAGGCCTACCGGACCGAGATCCGCCGCCAGGTGCTCGAGGCCAAGCTGCTCAACCTGCGCGTCCAGGGCCGCATTCGCGTCACCGACGAAGACGTGCGCACCATGTATCGCCGGCTGGTGATGGACGAGCGCAAGCGGCTCGGCTTTCGCGCCGCCTGGATCCGCATCGACGTCCCGACGGGCGACAAGGCCGCTGCCAAAGAGAAGCGTGCGCTCGCCGAGTCCGTCGCCGCACAGGCTCGGTCCGGAGCCGACTTTCGCGCGCTGGCCATCGACAAGTCCGACGACGCGGGCACGCGCCACCGCGGCGGCGAGCTGGGCCCGCTGAGCCCGGGTCGGCTGGCGCCGCCGCTGGACGCCGCGCTGATGAACCTCGAGCCGGGGCAGGTCTCGAGCGCGGTGCGGGTGGGGGACTCGTACTTCGTGCTGAAGCTGATGGCGCGCGACGAGACCGAGCTGCCCAGCTTCGAAGAGGCGAAGAACGAGCTGGGCGAGCGGGTGTACCTCGAGAAGATGGGCAAGGCGCGCAAGAGCTGGCTCGACAGCCTGCGCCGCCAGACCCACGTCGAAATCCGGCTCTGAACCGGCGCTTCCCGCTCAGCGGGCGCTTCGCCGCCGCGTGGAGCCCCAGGGGTGAAGCTTCACCAGCTGCCAGCCCTTGGCCGAGGTCGCGTCGTCCAAGGCGCCGGCGCTGGCCGCGCGCATCGCAGCCGCGAAGTCCTCGACCTTGGCGAAGCGATCTTCCGGCTTCTTGGCCAGGGCAATGGCCAGCACCAGCTCGACCTCGACCGGGATCTTGGTGAAGGCCCCGGGCTGTTGCGGCTGGGTGTAGATCACGTCGAGCAACAGCGGACCGATGTCGTCCCCCACGAAGGGCGGCTGGCCGGTGATCCCGCGATAGGCAATGGCTGCCAGCGCATACAGATCCGCGCGGTGGTCGACCGGCAGCCCCTGGGCCTGCTCGGGCGGCATGTACTGCGGGGTGCCCACCGCGACCTCGCGGGTCAGCGCGACCCCGCCCTGGATCTTGGACAGGCCGAAGTCGAGCACCTTCCACTTCTGCGGAAGCGAGTCCACCAAGAACAGGTTCGCGGGCTTCAGGTCGCGGTGCACGACGCCCGCTTGCCGGACGGCAGCGAGCGCGCGGGCCGCGTGCTCGACCATGGTGACCACGGTGTCCAGCGGCAGGCTGGGCGTGCGACGCAGGTACCACGCCAGGTCGTGCCCCTCGAGCAGCTCCATGGCGATGAACGGGCCGCCATAGGGCGTGAGGCCGACCTCGAACACCTCGGCCACGTGCTCACTGGGCACGGCCGCCGCCGCCTGCGCCTCACGCATGAAACGCTGCACATATTCCTGGTTTTCCACCATGTTCGGGTGCAGCAGCTTGAGCGCGACCTTTCGCCCCGTGGCGCTGTCGCGCGCCGCGTAGACCTCGCCCATGCCGCCGCGGCCGACCAGCTCGTCGATCTGGTACTTGCCCAGGGCCTGGCCCGACATGTAGCCCTCGCCGGTGCGCAGGGCCCAGTCCAGCTCGTGACGCGCCTCGTTCAACTGCGCGTCACGCTGCTTCAGCGTGTGGCGCACCTGCTGCGCCCGCGACACCGCGGTCTCGGTGGCACGCCGGCTGCTGCGCGCCAGGTAGAACGTCATACCGAACACCAGCTGCATCATCGCCACGCGGTACCAGCGCGAGGCGGCACCGGCGTGGCTGGCAGAGAACAGGCTCTCGTCGGGCAAGATGCCGAGCGCGATGGCCGCCGACACGGCGAAGTAGAGCAGCGCGCCGACCAGGTAGACGGCGAACGCCGCGCCGCGACTGCTGCCCAGCCCGAAGAAGTAGACACCGACGGTGAACACCGCCGCGGCCGCCGAGAAGGTCCCGAGGTAGTAGATGATGCCGACGCCGAGCAGGGCGTCGACGACGCCCACCGTGGCCATCAAGCGCGGCGTCCACCGCGCGTCGTGGCGGAGCACGTAGAGTGTGACCAGCGACACCAGCAAGACCGCGCCGGCGAGCACCGAGGTGGTGGCCCGAAGCCAGTCAGCCCCGGGCAAGAACGGCAGCGCCGCCTCGAGCACCACCATGATCACGGCCAGGCTTCGGAAGAACACCCGGGCGCGGGCGGCCTCTTCGGCCTGCATCACCGCGTCGATGGGCCCGAGAGAACGAGCGGCCGGCGGCACCGACGCGCGCTGAACCGCTTCACTCGACACGGGGCCCTCGGTGCCGCTCTTACCACGGCTCGGCCGTCAGCGAACGCCGCACAGCGCGTCGTACACCCGGGCCCGCGGCGTGCCGCCCGAAACCAGCCCGCGGGCACTCTCGAGCTCTTCCTTGATCACGGCTTCGAATTTCTCCAGGGGCTGCGCCCCGCTGAGCGACCGGCCGTTGATGAAGAACGCCGGGGTCCCGCGCACCCCCAGCTTGTGACCGAGGCGCGCGTCGGCGTCGATCTTCGGATCGTTCACCCGGGCCTTGGCGGCGTCGAGCAGCGGGCCCGCCGGCATGCCCAGCTGACCCGCCAGCGACTGCAGCGCCGGGTCGCCCAGGTCACTCTGGGTGCCGAACAGCAAGTCGTGGGCCTTCCAGAACTTGGTCGGGCCGCCGCGCTCGAACACCTCGAGGGCAAAGGCTGCGGCGGGCCGCGCGCGCGTGTGGTGATCGAGCGGGAAGTTCTTCCAGACGATGCGCAGGTCGCCACCGTGTCGGGCGAGCAGCGTGTCGAGCGTGGGCTGGGCGCGCTTGCAGAACGGGCACTCGAACTCCGAGAACTCGACCACGGTCACCAGCGCGTCGGGCGCCCCCCGCACCGGAGACGACCCCACGGCGGGGCAGCTGCGCTCGGCGACGTCTTTCCCGAGACCCATCAGGTTCTTGCGCACGCGCGCGGCGTACAGCTCGCTCGGGGCGGTGCCCAGCGCCAGCAGGCTTCGGGTCGAGGCCAGCTCTTTCTCGACCACGCGCCGCAGGTCATCGTGGGTCGAGAAGCCCTCCGCGCGCAGACCGTTGACGAAGAAGGTCGGCGTCTGGCGCACGTCGAACAGCGCCGCCAGGACCAGATCGCGACCGACCTCGCTGTCGACGTCGGCATCGGCCAGCCAGCCTTCGATCCGGGCCTCACGGCCACCGGCGGCGGTGACCCACTTGGCGAGCTCGATCTTGTTGGCGTCATGGGTGGTGGCCGCCGCCTGCGCCATGAAGCGCCAGAACGCTGCCTCGCCCAGCTCGCGACGCAGCCCCACGGCGACCTTCGCGGCATCGCGCGCCCGCGAATGGATGGCCAGGGGTCGATGCCGGAACGCGACGCGGACCTCGCTCGGGTACGTGCGCAGGATCGATTCGATGCCGCGATAGGCGCGCCGCGTGTGGGGGCACTCGAGATCTCCGAACACCACCAGCGTGACCAGCGCCTTGTCGCTGCCCCACACCGGCACGTCGGGGGTCACGGGCAGTGGCGACTGGGTGTCGCCGCTCAGCGCCAGACGCGGACCGGTGCTGGGCGGCGGCAGCGCCGCGTCGGGCTCGGTCGTCGGCTCACCCGCGTCGGGCTCGGCGGGCAGAGCAGCGTCGGGCGCCGTTGGCTCCGGTGGCGCCGCAGGCGGGGGGGGCGGCAGAGTCGCGACGGCGGTGGCGGTCGCGGGGGTGGCGGGCGGCGGCGGCCGCAGCAGCGAGTAGGCGAACAGGCCGCCCACCCCCAGCAAGATCACCAGTCCGCCGCCGATCAGCGCCAAGAGCGAGAGCGCACTTCCGCCCTTCAGTGCTCCGGGGGGAAGGGAGTCGCGCGGCGGCGGGCGGGGCAAGGGTGCGGGCGCCGCGGGCGGCGGCGGCGGCGCGACCGGCGGCGGGGCCACCCAGGGCGGAGGGGCGTCGCCTACGGGCGGCGACGCGTCCGGCGCAGATCCGAGCGGAGCGTGGGGCCGAAGCAGGGTCTCGGCGAGCGCCTGCGCAAAGGCCGCGACGTCCATCGGCCGAGCCGCCGGGGATCGGGCCACGGCCTTGCCGATCAGCGCCTCGACGTCATCGCTCACGTCGGTCCCGCAGGCTCGCGGCGTGGGCCGCGCGTCAGCGGGTCGCAGCGGTCTGCCGATGATCAGCTCGGTGGCGATGACCCCCAGCGCGAATACGTCGGAAGCCGGCGATGCGGGCTCGGGGCTGGCGCCCTCGTGCTCGGGTGCGCGATGCCCGGGAGGAATGATCGACGCCCGGGCGCCCGAGAGCTCGCGCACCAGTGGCTCGAGCGCGAACCCTTCCAGGCTCACGCCGTCGGCGCCCACGCGGATCAGGCTGGCGTCGAGCAACCCGAAGGCGATCCCCTGGTCGTGCAGCGGGCCAAGGGCCGCAGCGATCTGGGTGAGCATGTTGCCGATGTCGGCGGGTGACGCTCCCAGCCGCTCGGCGACGGTGGCCGGCAGCTTGCGCTCGTAGACGAGGACGAGCGCGCCGGCTTCGATGCCCACGCCCACCGGGCGGGCGATGCCGGCGGCGCCGATGCGGTAGCGCTGGTGGGCCTCGAGCGCTCGCTCGCAGCTTTCCTGCGCGCCGTCCCGCGCGTCGACGCCAGCGACCGCCACCAGGGTCACCTCGGCGCCCTCGCCGACGCCGTGCCCGATCACGACTCCGGGTCCGAGCTCGCGCTGCGACTCGACGCGATAGCGCCCGAGGACCGTCTGGCCGACGCTCAGCGACACGCCGCACACGGTAACACTGCCTGCCAGTTTGGCAGCCCACCCTGGGCCTCCGCCAGACTGTCGCGCGGCATTTCCCCGGAGCCGGCGGAAAGGGTGCGTGTCGCGGGGTTTGCAGCGTGGCACGCTGTGTGCTCAAAGGGCACCCACATGGCTTCCAGACGATGGACCGCGGCGCTCGTGGGCGGGGCCCTCTGGGCGGTCGCCTTGCCGGCCGTCGCGCAGTCGGTGACCGTCAGCGCGCAGAGCCTGGAGCGGAAGCTCGGCTTCCGGAAGAGCGACCAAGAGCCCACCTGGCTCAGCTACTCGGACTGCACGGGCAACGACGAGCTCAGCTTCGAGACCACGCTGGTGAGCGCGGTGGGGCTCTCGCTCGAGGTGTGGGTCGGCAGCGGCTCCGACTGCAACCCCTACGAGGCCCGACAGGGCAGCTCGCCCACGTGCTGGCAGGTCTACAAGACCAACCCCCAGGCCACGACCCAGAAGGTCAAGATCCGCGCGCAAGACATCATCGCGCAGAACAAGACCACCGACGGCACGTGGGGGCCCGGGACCGGCACCGCCGCCGATTGCGACGTTAGCGGCGCCGCGAGCGAGGGCCAGCAGATCACGCTCTATTTCATGCTGGTCGACGGCACGGGCCAACCGAAGGGAACCGGCAGCAACTACCCGACGAAGTTCGACGTGGTGGGCCCGCCGGCACCCGAGGGCGTCAGCGCGGGCGTGGGCGAAGACCTCTTGGTCGTGAGCTGGGACGCCTCTACCGCTTCGGACTTGATCGGATACCGCGTGTATTGCGATCCGAAGCCCGGCGCCACGGCGCCCGCCAACGGCCCCATGGCAGACGCGGGCGCGGCCGGCTCGGGCGGCGCGGCAGGTGCCAGCAACGACGCAGCCACCGACGGAAGCAGCGACGCCAGCAGCGACGCCGCCAGCGACGCGGCAGCCGCCGGAACGGGCGGCACCGGCGGCTCCGATGGCGGCAGCGCAGGCAACGCCAGCTGCCCGTCGGCGGCGCTCACGCCGGGCCTCAGGCCCGACTCGGCCTACCAGTGCGGTTCGGTCACCGGAAAGCTGGAAACCAGCGCGAACGCCGGGGATCTGACCAACGGCGTGAACTACGCCGTGGCCGTCGCCGGCGTGGACCGCGTCGGCAACTCGGGGCCGCTCTCGTCGGTCGCGTGTGGCAGCCCCCAGCCGGTCGACGACTTCTTCGAGCTCTATCGCCGCGCCGGCGGCAAGGGTGGCGGCGGGTTCTGCGCGATCGGCGCCGACCCGAGCCGCGCAGGCCTGGCGGCGCTGGGGGTCGCGCTGCTCGCCTTCGCTCTGCGTCGGAGGCGGTCATGATGAAGCGTCTCGTTCCGGCGGCCCTGGTGCTGGGCACGCTGGGCGCGCCCGCGGTGGCGCGAGCCCAAGGCACCGACGCCCTGGGCCCGTATGGCGGGCTCGAGAGCCGCCACCAGGCCGAGTCGCCACAGAACGCTGCCTTCGAGCTGCGCTTCGGCCGCTATCGCCCCGAGGTCGACTCCGAGTTCGGCGGTGCCAAGCCCTTCGCCGACACCTTCGGCAACGACAACCGCTATCTGATCGGTCTCGAGGTGGACTGGCAGGCGCTGCGCATCCCCCACTTCGGCAGCTTTGGCCCGGGCATTGGCTGGGGGTACACCAAGTTCACGGCCGATGCGCTGCTCGCCGACGGCAGCGGCAATCGCTCTGCCCAAGAGACCACCCTCGGCATCATGCCGATGTATCTGGTCGGCGTGCTGCGCGTCGACGTGCTCGCCCGCGAGACGTTCGTGCCGCTGGTTCCCTATGCCAAGCTCGGCGTGGGGTACGCCCTGTGGTGGTCGAGCGACGGCGAAGGCACTGCTCATGGCGATGACGGCACGCTCGGTCGTGGCTCGTCGTACGGCCCGCAGTGGGCCCTGGGCGGCATGTTCTTGCTCGACGTGATCGACCGCTCGAGCGCGCTCTCGATGGACGCCCAGACCGGGGTGAACAACAGCTATTTCTTCGTGGAATGGTACCGAAGCCAGCTCGGCACGAGCGACCAGATGCGCGTGGGGACCAACACCTGGATGCTGGGGCTGGCGCTCGAGATCTGAACGCTCACCGCGTCTTGAGCAGGCGGTGGATGTGCTTCTGCTCCCACTCCATCGCGCGCTCGTAGTGTCGGAACTGCCGCTCGCGCCGCAGGAACTCGGCCGAGTGGAGCAGCGCGCGGCCGCCCTCTTTCACGCTGGGAACCACGTGATGCAAGAGCTCGTGGTACACGATGTACGAGATGAAGTACCGAGGCACCCACTCTTTGTCGATCGCCGGGTGCACGCGAATCAACCGCTCGGTGGCGCTGTAGCTGCCGAGCTTGATGGTCTTGCGCGGGCCCGCGCCGGGGTGGCTGTGGCGACCCCAGGTGATGAGCACGTCGGGCGGCACCGACGACCCCAGGTAGCGCTGGCTCACCTCGGTCAAGATGGCGTACAGGTCGTGCACCCGACCGCGCGGCCGGAGCCGGCCCCGGGTGCGCTGGACGGCGCGGATCCGGTGCGAGTTCGACTCGATGAACGACCCGACGACCTCGGAGGCGTCGCGATCGCCGTCGACCACGTAGCGAACCAGCGCGTCGACGACCCGCTCCGAGGCGTCGAGGAACATCATGTGGACGCGGACCTTGAGCACCCCGTCTTCTTGCGTGCGGCTCACCATCCGCCGACGGTTGTCGGTGACCGAGAGCTGGACCATGCCGCCGAACGCCACGTGCAGGCGCCGCTCGAGCGCCTGGCGGGCCCCCTCGTGGACGAAGATCTGGGGGCCCGTGCCGGTGAAGCGGAGCGGCAGCGCGACCTGCTCCGGGTGCGGGATGCGCACCGCCGAGGGCGCCATGCGGGGCGCAGGGCCGACCGAGGGACGGCCCTTGGCCAGCCGCGCGGGGGCGACGATCCAGGGGAAGCTGAGGGCGCGGCGGGCAGTCACTGATCTACCGGTAAGAGGCACGATCCAGCGCGTCAAGGAACGGAGATTTCAACTGTCTTTACAATCGCTTACCGTCAGGCGCGCCCCCTGCTTGCGGAGTCGTCCTAAGTAGGCGCCGGGCCTCGGGATCCGGGTGGCCGAGCGGTCAACTCGGCCGTGATTCGCACTGAGGCGTCCCCGGGTCGTCCGGACCTTCTCAACCGGTTATCCACAGGCTGTGGATGCAGGGGCCTCAGCTGGGGCGCTGGGCGACCGGGCGCTTGCCGGCCGCCGGCGCGGCCTTGCCGCCGCCGTTGGCGGGGCCCGGCTCGGCCTTGCCGTCGGCTGCCGGCGGGGCGGCGGACGACTCGGCGGCCGGTGCGCCGGCGATGCGGCGGTGCACGCCACTTGCCTCGAGCACCTTGGACTCGATCTTCACCAGCAGCTCGGGGTGTTGCTCCAGGTACGTCCGGGCGGCGTCGCGCCCCTGACCGATGCGCTCGCCATCGAGGGAGAACCACGAGCCGCTCTTCTGAACGATGTTCAGATCCGCAGCCAGGTCGAGCACTTCGCCCGAGCGCGACACGCCCTGGCCGTACAAGATGTCGAACTCGCACTCGCGGAAGGGCGCAGCCATCTTGTTCTTCACGACCTTCACCCGGGTGCGGTTGCCGACCACCTGCATGTCCTTGCCAGGCTGCGCCGACGCCTCTTTGATGGCGCCGATGCGGCGCACGTCGAGGCGCACCGAGGCGTAGAACTTGAGAGCGTTGCCGCCCGTGGTGGTCTCGGGGCTGCCGAACATCACGCCGATCTTCATGCGGATCTGGTTGGTGAAGAAGAACATGCAGTTCGAGCGCGAAACCGAGCCCGTGAGCTTGCGCAGCGCCTGGCTCATCAAGCGCGCCTGGAGGCCGACGTGCGAGTCACCCATGTCGCCTTCGATCTCGGCCTTGGGCACCAGAGCGGCCACCGAGTCGACGACCACCAGGTCGACGGCGCCCGAGCGCACCAACATCTCGCCGATCTCGAGCGCCTGCTCGCCGTAGTCCGGCTGGCTGACGAGCAGCTCGTCGGTCTTCACGCCGAGCTTCCGGGCGTAGGTCACGTCGAGCGCGTGCTCGGCGTCGATGAAAGCCGCGACACCGCCCTGGCGCTGCACGTTGGCAATGGCGTGCAGCGTGAGCGTGGTCTTGCCGCTCGACTCGGGGCCGAAGATCTCGACGATGCGGCCGCGGGGGTAGCCGCCGATGCCCAGCGCCACGTCCAGACCGAGCGAACCCGTGGGGATGACCGTCACGTCGCCGCTGATGGTCTCGCCGTCTTTGAGGCGCATGATGGCGCCCTTGCCGAACTCTTTCTCGACGCTGGCAATTGCGACCTCGAGCGCCTTGCTCTTCTCTTTTCCGTCCATCATCTGCGCCTCCCGAACCTGCTCGCTTCAGACACTGCTCCCTGCGGTCGGAAGCCGCGAGCCTCCGCCGAAGGTTGGTCTCGGCACCGCGCCGAGCATCGATGTGCGACTGATACTGTGCGGCTGTTCAGATGTCAACTGATCGCTGGATCGGGTCGGACGTTGCCTGACCCTCATGGGCAGCTCTGGCCATAGGCCGGCTGGGGGCACTTCAGATAGGCGAGCAACGCGGCCTTTTGCTGGGCCGAGAGCGGCTGAACCGGACCGTCGGGGACCGAGCCCGCACACGCGGTGCCCTCGGCGCAGTACGGCATGAAGTCGACCTTCACGGCCTTGTAGGCCGCCTCGTAGATCGGCCCGCCATAGTCGCCGAGCAGGTCTTGATAGCCGAGCAAGGGGAACGGCGCGCCGTTCTTCTGCGGGCTCTGGTGGCAGCGCTGGCAACGGGTCGCCAGGATCTCGGCGATGTCGCACGGCAGCTGGGCCTTGGGATCGGGCTCGACGTTGCAGCTCTGGCCGGCGTCCGGAATGGGACCGGGCCCCACCCGATCGACGTCTGCATCGTGGTCCGCGCACGCGGTGAGCGAGATCAGAGCAACGTGGATCAGGTGGAGGGGTCTCACAAACAGGCCGAAGAAGGATTGAGCTTGGCGTGGTTGCAGTGGGTCGTGGGATCCACCGACGCAGCCGTGGCGTGATAGATGCGGCAAAACAGGCTGTCGCCGGTGGTGGTGCCGGTGTCGAAGCCCTTCTCGCTGGCGCCGGTGATGTTCGCGCACGCAGTGACGCAGTCGCCCGCGCTGGGATACGCGCCGCTGCAGTGCTTCATCATCAGGCTGCAGTAGCCGTCGCAGTTGGTGCCGCACACGCCGTCGCCGGCGGGGCCGGCGTGCGGGCAATGCGTCGCGCCGCTCTTGGCGGCGTTCGCGTGATACGCGCGGCACTCGAGGCTGTTGTCCTTCTGATCGCCGGGCGCGCCCAGCGGGAACGAGCTGCAGCTGGCCAGGCACGAGTCGTTGTCGCCGTACTGCGCGGCGTCGCCGGTGCACGCCGCCATGATCGTGGTGCAGTAAGCGCTGCAGGTCGCGGGCGCGCCGCCCCCCGATCCGCCACCGCCCCCAGCACCCGCGGCGCCGCCGGTGCTGCTGGAACCCCCGCTGTCCCCGCCGTCATCGCCACATCCGCTGCCGGCAGCCAGCAAGAGACCGATCGACACGACGGCACCCCAAATCGAGTACGTACCTCGCATCCCACGGAGCATGGTGCCCCGGATCCGGAGTTGTCAACGGGACCCGAGCGTCAATACGGATTCTTGCGCGGGGCCTCGGCGACCGCCGTGGCCACTCCGCGCGGGACGGCCGCCGTCTTCTTCTTGACCCCCAGCGCGCGTGCGGTCGCGCGCACCAGATCGACGTCCGCCTCGGGCGTGGGCTCGGGCGCCGGCGCCGGGCTCCCCTGCGGCTCGGCAACGTGGACCGGATCGACCAGGGCGACGCCGGGCGCCTCGGCGCGGCGCTCGGGGGCCGAGCTTGCGGCGATCGCGACACCCATGGCAAGGCCCACGGCAGTGCCGCCCAGCGCGCCGCCGACCATCAGCCCGCCGGGGGGCGCGCGCCGCGTGAGAAACTGCCAGCAGCGCACCCCGACCGGGAAGGCCGCCGTCGGCAGCCTGGCCCCCGCCGGCAGCGTACCGATGGAGACGCGGGGCAGGTCGCGCGAAAGCCGATCGGTGGCGCGGCGCTTCTGCCCACCGACCCTCCCCGGGTGAGACAGGCGACGGGCCACGGCCTCGAGCCCCTCGGCCACTTCGAGCGCAGTCTGCACGCGAGCCTCGCGGTCCTTGACCAGGCAGCTCTCGACCAAGCCAGCGAGCTCGACGTCGACCCGCGGCGCCTTCTGCAGCACCGGCTGGTGCGGCGCGGCGACGATGGCCAGCATCAGCGCGTTGTAGTTCGAGGCGCGGAAGGGCGGGCGACCGGTCAGGCACTCGTACATCAGCACGCCCAGCGTCCAGACGTCGGTGCGCGCGTCCACGTTCTCGGCGCCCCGGGCCTGCTCGGGGCTCATGTACGCCGGCGACCCCAGCACCGCCCCGTTCCCGGTCTTGACCCGGGCTTCCAGCCCCGGCGTCAGGATCTTGCTGACGCCGAAGTCCAAGATCTTCGGCAGCGGCTCGCTGCCCTGGGCGTCCGTGGTCAAGAACACGTTGGCGCTCGACAGATCGCGGTGGACCACGCCGGCCCGGTGAGCCAGGTCGAGGGCCCGGGCGATCTGCGAGAGGATGACGCTGGTGACCAGATCGCCCAGCGTGCCCTCACGGGTCAGGCGCGACTCGAGGCTCTCGCCGGCCAGCAGCTCCATCACCAGAAAGGGCTGACCGTCGGGACCGTGCCCGACGTCGACCACGTCGACGATGCTGGGGTGACGCACGCGGCCTGCCGCCTGCGCCTCTTGAAAGAAGCGGTCCACGGCCTCCGCGTTGTCCGCCAGGGCGGGCAGGATGAATTTGACGGCGAAGTCCCGCTGCATCAGCACGTTGGTCGCCGCCCACACCTCGGCCATGCCGCCCATGCCCAGGCGCCGAACCAGACGGTACTTGCCAGAAACCAGGTCTCCCGGATCCACGCGATGATTTCAGCGGAGCGCCGGCAGCGCGGCCAAGATCCTCGTGCGGAGGCAGGTGCGCTCAGGCGCGCGCGGCGGCGCCCGCCAGCTGCTGCTGCTGCTGCTGCAGGAACTGCGCGACCGCCCGCGAGCGCTCGATGGCGAACTGCTTCACTTCGCGGTTCGACGAACCGGCGAGCGCGTTGAGCAGCTTGGTCACCTTGTCGATCTGGCGGGCCTGGAACAGGGCCTCGAAGTAGTTGTTGGCCAGCCGCACGTCACCCATCATCGAGTTCTCGTGCTTCGAGAGCAGGCCGATGACCTCGTCGAGGTTGCCGGCCTGGCCGTACAGCGCCGACAGCGAGATCAGCGCGAGCGTGTCCTTGTCGTTGCGGGCAACGGCCTTCTTGGCCAGCTCCACCGCCTTGTCGCGCGTGGCCTCGTCCCCCGAATAGAAGCCCTGCAGGGCCACGTAGGGCGCGGCCGACCGCTTGTGCGTCTCGGCGTCGGCCAGCGTGGCCACCGCCGCCAGCGCCGCCTCTTCGTTCTCGCTCTCGCGCACCTGTGCATAGAGGTAAGCCCAGGCGTCCACGCAGCCGGTGTCGATGTTGATGGCGCGCTGAATCCACTCGCGCTCTGCCGCGGCGTCGCCCTTGCCCTTGGCGACCTTGGCCAGGTGCAGCGCGGGGTAGGGGTTGTCGGCCATCAGGTTCTGCGCGCCCTTGAGCGTGGCTTCGGCCTTGTCCCACTTCTCTTGCTGCATCTGCGCCACGCCCAGGCCCAGCCAGTCTTCGCCGGTGCCGCCCGAGGCGACGACCTTCGCCAGCACCTTCTCCGCGCGCTCGAAGCGACTGTACTTCATCAGCTCTTGCGCCAAGAGCCGCCCGCGATTCAGGTCGTCTTTGTTCTCGCCCCAGTGCTTCTCGAGACCCGAGAGCAGATCTTCCAGGCCGATGGCGATGGGCCTGCCTTCGCCGTCTTGCACCTGCACCGCGGGACCGTTGAAGCCGAGCAGCTTCCACATGTCGTCGACCTCGATCGCGAAGGGGCCCTTCTTGATCGACTCGAGCAGCTCGTCGCTGGGCTTGGAGAGGGGCAACACCACCATGGCGTTGGCGGGCACGCCGCCCGGGAACGCGCTGACCGGTGCAACGATGGCGGCACCGCCTTGAAGCTGGAGGTTGGTGGGCTGTTCGCCGGCGCCGGGCGGATTGGGCTGAGTCATTGGAACACCTCTTCTGGGGTCGGCTGAGCGCTCGACCCGAGCCGCGGCCGTGACCGTCGGCTCCCCGGTTCGGGGGCGCGGAAACTAGCAGCGGGGCTCGCCCCGAGCAACGGGGCTCGACAAGCCGCGGAAGTCCTGCAAGAAGAAAAAGGACTCGATGGGGAAATCAGCCGCGTTCGCCGTCGTCGCCTTCTCGGCCGTGCTCGCCTGGCCCGCGCCGGCGCACGCCGAGATGGTCATCAAGCAGCCCGGTCGGCACCCGGACTATGTCTTCGAGGCCGAGCCGCACTTCTTCTTCGGCTTCGACCCGCCCGGGGACAAGGCCGGCAAGGGGTACGGGCCGGGCTTCCGGGGCACGTTCGAGCTGGTCGACAACGGGTTCATTCGCAAGATCAACAACACCGTCGGCCTGGGATTCGGCTTCGACTGGATCGCCTTCGAGAGCAAGCACCAGGCGCTGTGGGTCCCGATCGTGATGCAGTGGAACTTCTGGCTCAGCCGAAGCTTCAGTGTGTTCGGCGAGCCGGGCTTCGGCATGTGGCTGGGCAACGCCAAGGGGCTTCGCCCGGCGGTGTACGGCGGCGCGCGCTTCCACTTCAGCGACAAGATCGCGTTGACCGCGCGCGTCGGGTTCCCGGCCATGAGCCTGGGCGCTTCGTTCGCGTTCTGACGGCGGCCTGAACGCCCGAGCCCCCGGGTCGGCCGAAAATCGCCGCCCCGTGGCAGGCCCCGGCCGGGAAGGCTATAGAAAAGACTCCGGTGACCATCCTCGTCAGCATTCTCGGTCTGGCCCTCTTGATGGTCATCCACGAGGCCGGCCACCTCTTGGCAGCCCGCGCCTTCGGCATGCGGGTGATCCGCTTCAGCATCGGTTTCGGCCCCGCGCTGTGGCGACACCAGCCTCGCGGCAGCGACACCGTCTATCAGGTCGCGCTGATCCCGTTCTTGGCCTACGTCCAGATCGCGGGGATGAACCCGCTGGAAGAGGTCGACCCCGACGACAAGGGCAGCTACGCCAACGCCTCGCTCCTGGGCCGCATCTCGGCCATCGTCGCCGGGCCCCTGGCGAACTACCTGTTCGCGTCGGTGTTCTTCTTCGTCGCGTTCTTGATCGGCGGCGAGGCCACCAAGGTGCAGGTCATGAAAGACGGCGCCGCCGAGCGCGCCGGCCTGATGAACGGCGACAAGGTGGTGAGCATCGACGGCACCAAGATCGAGCGCTGGGAGCAGATCCCGGAGCTGGTTCTGCCGCGCGCGAACCAGAAGATGAGCGTGGTCGTGCAGCGCGGCGGCGAGCAGAAGACCATCGAGCTCACGCCCGAACCCAAGGCCAAGGGCGGTGGCGGGCAGATCGGGGTGCGACCGGTGTCGGCCGTTCCGGCCCTGGGCGTGAAAGAGGCAGCCATCGAGTCGGTGATTCACCCCGCCAAGGTGGTAGAGGCGCTGGTGGTGGGCCTGGGGCGAATGATCACCGGGCGTGAGAAGCCCGAGGTCTCCGGACCGGTCGGCATCGTCCGCGAGACCAGCCGCGCCGCCGAGCAGGGCGCTGCCGAATACCTGTTCTTGCTCGGGCTTCTGAGCGCGTATCTCGGGGGTTTCAACCTGCTGCCGTTCCCGGCGCTGGACGGCGGGCGGCTGATGTTCTTGTCGTACGAGGCGATCACGCGGCGACGCCCCAACGCCAAGATCGAGGCCCACGTCCATGCGGTGGGGCTGCTGATGCTGCTGGCGCTGATCGCGGTCGTCAGCGTGTTCGACATTCGTGGGCGGTGAGCGGCTGGGTCGAGCTCCACGGGCGGGGACTGCACAGCGGCAAGCGCTGCAGCGTTCGCCTGGATGCGCGGCCTGGGCCGCTGCTGTTTCGCATGGGGCAGAGCGAGGCCAGCCTCGAGCAGCTGGAGCTGGTCCGCGCCGACCAGGGCGTCTGCCTGCGGCCGCGGCAGGGCGGCGTCGAAGTGGATCTGTGCGAGCACTTGCTCTCGGCCCTGGCGGGGCTGAACGTTCGGAGCGGGCTCACGGTGAGCGTGCCCGGCCCCGAGGTTCCGCTGCTCGACGGCGGATCGCGGGAGCTCGCGCGGGCGCTCCGGATCCTGCCGCTCCGACGCGAGCCGTCGAGGCTGCGCGTCACCCGGACCGAGGTGCTGGTCGACGGCGCGAGTCGCTACACCTTCGAGCCGGGTGACGCCGCTCGGGTCGCCGTCGAGGTCGACTTCCCCGGGGCGCTCGGGCGGGCCAGCGCCGAGCATGGGGCCGACGACACCGAGGCATATCTGGCGACGATCGCCACCGCGCGCACTTTCGGCTTCTTGGCCCAGGCCGACGAGCTTCGCGCACGGGGTCGGGCGCTGCACGTGGATCCGGCGGCGGTCGTGGCGCTCGACGAAGGGGGCTGCGCCCTGCCGCCGTCTGCCCCGTTTTCCGCAGAAGAAGCCGCCCGCCACAAGCTCCTCGACCTGATGGGTGATCTGTTCCTGTACGGCGGGCCGCCGCTGGGACGGGTCTCGGCGGTCCGGCCGGGGCACGCGGCCTCGCACCGGGTGATGCAGCGTGCGCTCGAGGCCGGCGTCGTCCGCAAACTACAAACCGGCGACCTTGAGCGCTAGGCTGAGGGCAATGGCGCCCCGCACCGCTCTGTTTGCCCTGGCAGCTTGCGTGCTCGGCGCTTGCGCCGAGCCGAAAGTGCCGCTGAGCGAAGGGCCCCGTGAATACGCGCCGACCGACTACGAGATCGTGCTCGACCGCTGGACGCGCAGCGACGATCTGGTGACCGCGACCGAGATGGACAACGTCCTCAGCGTGACGGCCACCTACGAGTCGTGGGACTTTCGCTGGGCGTACGTGGTGCGATACGCCGACGACTACCGCTTGACCGTCGACCAACGGCGCACGCTGCTCGAGCGCTCGCTGGCCGAAAGCCGGTCTTCCCACACATTTTACGTGGCGCTCTATGCCCAGCGCCACAAGTGGGGTGACCTGAGCGCCGAGAGCCCCGCGTGGATCGTGCGCCTGATCGACGACCAGGGCAGCGAGACCGCCCCCGCCGAGATCGAGCCCATCAAGAAGCCCGGCGCCATCGAGCGCACGTACTTCCCCTACACCACGCCGTGGCGCAGCGCTTATCGCATTCGCTTCCCGAAGGCCCGGGGCGACGGGCGCCCCACCATTGCGGCGAGCGCCCGGTGGATCGGGCTGCGGTTCGCCGGCGCGCAGGGCAACCAGGCCTTGGTCTGGGCGATCGAGCGGCCCGACGATCGCGCGGTCAGCCTGCGAGGATCTCGAGCAGCGGCGGCACGCTGAGCATCAGCTCGTGGGCCGCGTGCCGCTCCGCGAACAAGAGCAGGGCGCCGTTCGATCCGGCCCGAGCCCCCATCGGAGCCATCGAAGCAGACATCACCGAGGTGGCGAACAGGAATTCGCCGGGCCCCAGCTCGCCGACCACGTCCTGGCCGCTGATCAGCTCCACGGCGCCGGCACCGACGATGAACATGCCCGGGACGGGGCTGCCCGAGGTGACGATGCCCTCACCGCCAGCGAACGCGCGCACCTCGCATCGACTCGTGACCATCTGCCGAAGCGTATCGTCGAGCCGGTCGCCGAGCGGCCCCATGGTCGCGCCGGCCAGGGCCTGGAAGCGATCGGCCACCAGCCGCAGCTCGTCGGCCACCCAGGGGCAAGCCGAGGTGGCGTGCTCCAGGGCGGCCTGGTCCCAGACCGCCACCCGGGTATCGGTTTCGCCGGCAACCACGCGCAACGCGACGCTCTCTTCCAGCGTGCCGTGGGTGAAGACCACGTCGCCGACCTGGGCGAACGCGCAGGCAACGTCTGCGATCGAGGGCATCACGCTGGTCCAGCCCTCGACCACCAACGCGACGGCGAACGCGCTCACCTCTTCGTCGATGTCCAGGGTCTCTATCCGCGCGCTTCGGACCAGCTCGGCCTGGGCTTCCGGCGGCAGGTCTTGCAGGCCGGCGACGTTGGCAAGGCTCACCCCGCGGATGCAGGGCTCGGCGTCGGCGGGCTCGGATTCGGGCGCTGGCAGCGGCGGCGCCGCTTCGGTGCTGCGCGCCGGATCGGTGCTGGGGTGAGCGGCCGCAGTGAGCAGCGCGTCGATGTCGGGCTCGACGCTCGGCGGTGCGAACGCCAGGGTGCCCAAGATCTCGGCTTCGCTCGTGCTGAGCGTGGGGGCCGAGTCCGGCGACACGCTCTCGGGCGGCTCGGCCTCGGGGTCTCTGGTCGGCGTGACGGTGGGCGCCTCGAACACCTGCGCCGGAACGTCGCGGGGAGCGGCACCGACCGGCTGCGGCAGGTGGGGCGGCGGCGGCGCGGACCCCTTGGCGAGCTTCGAGGGCGCGGGGGGCGGCCGGGCGCGTCGCTTGCGGCCCTCGGCCGGGATGGTCGCGGGGGCCACTGCCGCTGGCTCGGGCGGCACCTCCATCGGCGGCCGCGCGAACGCGTCGGGCGGCGCGACGATGTCGGTGGGGACTTCCTCTTCGAACTCGACGTCGATGCTGGCGCGGCCCGTGGACACCGTGCTCTCGAGCAGGTTGTCCACGGTGGTGGGCTCATCGGCCGGCGGCGGCGGCGACGAGAAGACGTCGTTGACGATCCGCTCTTCGACCCCGGCAATCAGCGCATTGATCTGCATCGCCCGGGGGGTGTGCCCCACCTCCATGGCGGACTCGACCGCCCGGCGCAGCCAGAGCACGGCGTCCGGTTTCGCGCCGCGGCGCCACTGAACGGCAGCCGTCTGGAGCGCCCACGCGACGTCGTCATCGTCGTCGTCGAGCGGAAGCGGAATCACGTCGTCCGGCGCGGACATCTTCGGGCTACGGAATCATAGGCCGAGCGCGCCACCGCCGGCAAAACCAGCGACCAGTTTCAGGGCGGGGGCATCAGGATCTCGCGATCCTTCGCCCCATTCGGCGGCCCCACGAAGCCCCGCCGCTCCATGACCTCGACGATCTTCGCTGCACGGTTGTAGCCGATCGTCATCTTCCGCTGCAGCCAGCTGGTGGAGCAGCGACGCGTCTCCTGGACGATTCGGACCGCCTCTTCGAAGCGGGCGTCGATGGCCTCGTCGGCGTCCTGGTCCTCGTCCGACTCGTCGGCGGCGGCCAGGATCTCTTCGTGGTAGTTCGGCGTGCCCTGCTTGCGCACGAAGTCGGTGAGCGCCGCGACCTCTTCTTCGCTCACGAACGGGCACTGGACGCGCCGGGTGTCGGTCGAGCCGTTGAGCTTGACCAGCATGTCCCCCCGCCCCAGCAAGAGCTCGGCGCCCTGCTCGTCGAGGATGGTCCGACTGTCGACCTTCTGGGCCACCCGGAACCCGATGCGCGACGGGAAGTTCGCCTTGATCATCCCGGTGATCACGTCCACGCTCGGCCGCTGGGTGGCGACCACCACGTGCATGCCGGCCGCGCGCGCCTTCTGCGCCAGGCGCGCCACGCTGACCTCGACCTCTTTGCCCTGTTGCATCATCAGATCGGCGAACTCGTCGACCACGATCACGATGTAAGGCAGCGCGTGCGGCAAGCTCTTGCCGTCGGTGCCGTCCTTCGCCGGCGCCACGCTGACCATCGAGCCGTCGGGCGCCAGGGCTTGGACCACCTCGGGCGAGGGCGCCGGGATCTCGCCGCTGACCACGCGCTTCACCCAGGCGTTGTAGGTGGCGATGTTCTTGGTGCCGGCGTTGGCGAACATCTGATAGCGCCGCTCCATCTCGTCGACCGCCCATTTCAGGGCGGTGGCGGCCTTCTTCATGTCGGTCACCACCGGCAACAGCATGTGCGGAATGCCGTCGAACGGCGCCAGCTCGACCACCTTGGGGTCGATCATCAAGAAGCGCAGCTCGTCGGGGGTGCGACAGAACAGCAGGCTCGAGAGCATCACGTTCAAGCCCACGCTCTTGCCGGCGCCGGTGGCACCCGCCACGATCACGTGGGGCATGGACGCCAGGTCGGCGTAGAACGGCACGCCCACGATGTCGCGACCCAGCACCACGGGCAGCGGGGCCTTCTCGGCCAGCTTGGCGAAGTGCTTGTCCTCGATCAGCTCGCGCAGGTTGACCGGAATGCGCTCGTCGTTCGGGATCTCGAAGCCAATGCGGCTCTTGCCGGGGATCGGCGCCACGATGCGCACGGTACGCGAAAGGCCCAGCGCCAGGTCGTCGGCCAGGCTCGCCACCTTGCTGACCTTGGTCCCGGCCTCGGGCGCGACTTCGTACATGGTGACGGTCGGGCCGGGGTGGACTTCTTCCACTCGCGCGGTCACGCCATAGTCGGCCAGCGTCTTCTCGAGCAGGGTGGCGTTCTGCCGGATGCGTTCGCGATCCACGTCGCTCTGGACGTGGCTGGACGGCGCCAGAAGCTCGGGCGATGGGAACGCATAGCCCGCGATGTTGCGCGGCGACGGGCCGTCGCCGCGCTTGACGATCTTCGCTTCGCAGGTCTCGACGATGACCAGATCGGGCTCGGCCGACTTGCGCGGGCGCTTCTTCTCGACCGGCGGAAGCGGCGGCGAGGGGGCGCTCTCCAGAGCCACCGCCGACAGCTCCGGGGTCGGCGCAGCCGGCTCCGGCAGCGGCTCGGGCGTCGCCGGCGGCGTGGCCACCAGCAGCGCCTCGATCGGCCCCCCGGCTTCGGCAGCCCGCAGGGCCGTGGACACGGCCAGCGGCGGGGTCCCGGTGGTCTCGAACGGTGCGAAGGGCTCGTCGTCCACCAGCTGCGCGATGATCGCCTCGTCGGTCTCGTGCGAGGTGATGGGGGGGACGGCCGCCTCGCGTCGCTGCTGGCGCTCTTCTTTGCGCAGCTGGTGGGCCTGGACCCAGGCAATGCCCAGGCGCTGGGACAGACCGCGGGCCCGCGCCGCGAGCAGCGCCGAGATCGCGAGCGCCCGCTGCACCAGCCCGATGAACGAGAAGCTGCTGCGCCCGATGAGGATCAGACCGACGATCGTGCCGCCGACCAGGAACGAGCCCACCGCCGAGAACAGCCCGCGGGCCAGCTCGCCGAACACCAGCCCCACGTTGCCCCCGGACGGCACGCGCCCGAACACCATCACCTCGGGCGCGGCCACGCGCACCAGCGACGCCAGCACGATGGCCAGGATCAGGTCGCCCGCGACGCGCAGGCTGGCCGAGCCGATGTCCTTCCGGCGGAGCAGCGGCAACCCGATCAGGGCGATCTCGAGCGGCACCAGCCAGGCCACGATGCCGAACGCCCGGACCAGAACGCCGGCGACCAGCGCGCCGACCGGGCCGACCCAGTCGCGCCCCACGACACTTGGGTCGTTCATGTCGAGCCGGAAGCTGCCCAGGGCCAGGCACAGGAAGCACGACACGGCGAACAGCAAGAGCGCGGCGGCCTCGCGCCCACGCCCCGCGACCGCGGGCGGCGAGCTGGGGGTTGCCGTGACGGCGGGCAGAGGCTCCGACGCCGGGGCGCGGCGAGGCGAAAAGGGTCGGGCACCCATGTAAGGTACTGACCTACATCAGCTGGCCGGGCCGGGAAAATAAGCTGCGCCCGCGGCCACCGGACGTCCGTTCAGCTCGTGTTGCCTCCGCGACAGAAGGCTGCCGTTCGCTTGAGTCGGGTTCAGCCGAGCCTGTACACTCCTGCCTCTTCGTTCCCAAAGGAACTGGGCGGGCCCTCGAATGGCAAGGTACGCGAAAACGAAAAGGTTCTCGGGGAAACTCGACGGGCGCCTCGGGCGCTCGATCCGGGTCGCCACCATCGGCTTGGCGATCGGATTGGGAGTGGCCTCGACGGGATGCCGCACCACCAACGATGACATCGACAGGTGGACGACCACAGCACAGGGACCACGCAAGTTGGTCGCGGTGCTGATCCACGACAAGTATCCCATCGATCTGCGCGTCGAAGCCGCGATGGGCATGGTGCGGATGAAGGCGCGAGGCGGCCGCCGCATCGGCATCATCGGGCAAGACGACCAGCCGGGGCTGGTGGCGTCGCTCGAGACGCTGGCGCCGGCCACCCGCGAGAAGATCGTCAACAAGATGGTCCCGCGGCTCGAGGCCGAGATGAAGAAGGAGCCTCCGAAGGCCCAAGCCGGGCAACCGGCTCCGGCCGATCCGAGCTTCGACTTCAAGGACGCCGCGTATGCGCTGCTCACCCACAACGAGGGTGTGTTGGTCCAGAGCGAAGAGAGCAAGCAGCGTCTGCGCGCCGCGCTCATCGACTGGTCGATGACCAACTTCGCCGAGCGGCTGGAAGAGTCGTCGCAGCTCTATGGTGTGGAGCAGGTGCTGCGCCACCTGGGCGCCGAGAGCGTGGTGCGGCTGCCGGCGCAGATCCTTCCGGGGGCGAAGAAGCTGGATCGGATGGCCGATCTGGTCGCCGAGCTGGGGGACGCGAAGACCAAAGAAGCCGCCAGCAAGGCCCTGGTGGCGGTCGGAAAAGACATCGCCTCGGACCACTGGATTCAGCAGAAATCACCGCTGGTGGACGCCGCCAACAAGGCCAGCAAGCTGAACCCCACGAAAGAGCAGTTCGCGGCGCAGCTCGACCAGTACCAAGAAGAAGAGCTGCTGCGGTCGTTCGCCTCGATGAAGAAGATCGGGCAGGCCCCGGCCGTCGAGTTCTTGCTCGATTTTGCCAAGACCGACAAGAACGAGAAGCGCCGTGCGGCTGCCCTGGCCGCGCTCGAAGGCAACCTCGACAAGAACAACTCGAAGCACGTTTCGAGCATCCTCGACATCGCGTCGGCGGCAGACACGCCGCTCACGGTGCGGGACATCGCCCTCAGGCGCGTGGGCGAGCTGCCGCGCAAGCAGGTCGTCGAGCGCATGTTCGGCCTGTTCTCGAACGACAACTGGAAGATCCGCTGGGTGGCCGCCGAGCTCGTGATCAAGATGAGCGAGACGAACCAGCTCGACGAGTTCATGGGCAAGCTGGCGAACGTGCGCCACATGGCCATCACCGAGCCGCTCCGCTACGGGGCGCTGTTCGGCGAGATGAAGGGCAAAGACAAGCCCGAGGCCGCCCTGCAGAAGTTCCTGGGTCGCGACCAGGCGGTGTCGGTCCGGCTCGCTGCCCTGGGCTTCTATTACGAGTGGGGCGGCAAGCCCGACCTCGGCAAGGTCGAATCGGCGCTCGGCGATCGCAGCAAGGTGCCCGACTGCAAGGAAGGCGCCGAAGACTGCGAGTGGAAGTGCGCGGTGGGCGAGGGCAAGAGCCAAGAGCTGAAAGACATCAAGACGCTCGGAGATTTCGCCCAGTACTGCGTCAAGCCGGCGATGGAGAAGCGCGCCGTGGGCAAGAAGGACGAAGCCAAGGGCAAGTGATGGAATCGTCGGATCCGAACAAGAAAGCCCCGCGCACCTTCCAGTGTCGCGAATCGCTCTGGCAGAAGTTCGAGCAGATGGCCCGCGAGCTCGAGTGCTCGGTGGACTACCTGATCAACGACGCGATGAAGCAGTACGCGCGCCAGCGCGGTTACAGCAGCACGGC
>JAKLKA010000236.1 GCA_023150915.1 Polyangiaceae bacterium | reverse complement strand
GGAACCTGGCCACGCACAGAGATCGCCTCGCCGACCTGTGCGCGACACCGAACGGCACCGATGCTTGCTCGGCCGCCAAGCCCGGCAAGAAAGAGGCGGCACAGTCCGAGGTCGATTCGATCGCCACCTGGAAGGCCGTGCGCACCGGGGGCTACGTCGGCGTCGGCGCCGGCGTGCTCAGCGCGGGCGCGGGGCTGGTGATGCTCTTGTCGCGCTCCGAGCCGCGCCGCGCTCCCCAGGCCGGCTTCGCCGCGTGGCCGACGCACGGCGGCGCCCAGCTCGGGGTGTTCGGCTCGCTGCACTGATCGGGCCCGAGCATGGCAAGCGCCCTCCCCGCCGACTGGCAGACCGCCGGCTTCACGCCCGGCGCCGCGCACTTCCCAGAGCTCTGCACGCGGGCGGCCGGCGACGACGGCGACGCGGCCGAGCGTGCTCTGGCACGAGCCGGGCTCGCCGGGGCAAAGGCCGCGCTCGCGGCGCTCGAGGCCGCGGCGCCTGCCGCGCGCGCTCACCTGGCGCGAGTGATCGCGCGAGTCGCCGTCGATCACGCCGATGAGTTACGCCCGCGCTTGCTCGCCCTCGTCACCCACCCCGACGCGCGGGTGCAGCGCGCGGCCGTCACCGGCCTCGGGAAGATCGGCGGCGCAGGGGTCGAGCCCGCGCTGATCGACGCGTATTCGCGGGCTGGCCTGCCCGAGAAGCGCGCCATCGTGGAAGCGCTGGGCAAGGCCGGAAGCAGCCGAGCCCGTGACTTCCTCGAGGCCACGCGCAGCGACGACGTCGAGCTCGAGCGCCGGCGCACCCGCGCGCTGGTGATGCTGGGGCGCAGCGTGAGCCGAGAGCCCCCGAGCGGCCTCGACATCGATCTCGACCGCCCACTGTCGCGACCCAGCGCCGTGGTGCTCCGCGCGCGGCGTGGGCTGGCCGCGGTGCTGCTGGACGAGGCGCTGAGCCGCGGCAGCTTCCAGCTGCGATCGCCGAGTGAGATCTCCGCGCAGTGGACCGGTCCGCTCCGGCCTCTGTTCGAGCTGCGCACCGCCCTGGCGGTGGGGCTCGAGCTCCAGCTCCGCGAGCCCGGCGACGACGGAATCGTCGCTGCGCTGGTGACCCTCGCTCCGACGCTGGCAGAGCTGACCCACGGCGTCCCGCGCTTCCGGCTGGCGTGGCCCGAGGGCCACCAGCGTGCCCGCACCTTTCGCATTGCCCGAGCCCTCGACCCCCGCGTGCTGATCAACGACCCCACGGGCGCGCTGTTCGAGGCCCGGATCGACGAGGGCGCGCGCCGCGTGGTGATGGTCTTGCGACCCGACGAAGACCCGCGCTTTGCCTACCGCGGTCGCGACGTGCCGGCGGCGTCGCACCCCACCGTGGCGGCGAGCCTGGCGCGGGTCGCCGGCGTGGTCGCCGACGACGTGGTCTGGGATCCGTTCGTGGGCAGCGGGCTCGAGCTGTGCGAGCGCGGGTTGCTCGGCCCATTCCGGCAGCTGATAGGCACCGACCTGTCGAGCGACGCCCTGCGTGCGGCCCGCGAGAACCTGACCCGAGCGGGGCTCGCGGCCACCCTGATCCGCAGCGACGCGACGCACGACGTGCCAGAAGGCGTGACGCTGATCGTCACCAACCCGCCGATGGGGCGGCGGGTGGCTCGGGATGGCGAGCTTGGCAGCCTGTTCGACCGCTTCATCGACGCCGCTGCGCCGAAGCTCGCGCCCGGCGGCCGACTGGTGTGGCTTTCGCCCTTCCCCGAGCGCGCCGCACGCCGGCTGAGCGAGCACGGGCTGACCGTGGAACGCCGGGGCGCGGTGGATTTGGGCGGATTCGAGGTCGAGCTGCAAGTCGCCCGGCGACCGCGCTAAGACCCGTCGGCCATGACCGACAAAGTCACCACCGAAGATCAGGGTGCCGTCCGCATCGTGCGCATCAACCGGCCCGACCAGCGGAACTGCGTCGACGGCGAGACCGCCGCCGGGCTCGGGCGCGCGATCGAGGCGTTCGCCGCGGACGAAGGCGCGCGCGTGCTGATCGTGACCGGCGCCGGCGATCGGGCCTTCTGCGCCGGTGCCGATCTGAAGCACCCGATGACGCTGTTCTCCCACGACTACGTCGACCGCGGCAGCCCCATGGGGTTCGCGCGACTGGATCCGGGCAAACCCACGATTGCGGCCATCAACGGGTTCTGCTTCGCGGGCGGCGGCGAGCTGGCCGCTTGGTGCGACCTCCGGATCGGCGCCGAGAACGCCGAGTTCGGCTGCTTGTCGCGACGCTGGGGCGTGCCCTACGTGGACGGCGGCACCCAGCGCTTCGCCCGGATCATGGGAACGGGCAACGCGCTCTACCTGCTGATGACCGGCGCCCGGCTGAGCGCCCGCCGTGCCTTCGAGCTCGGGTTTCTGCAAGAGGTCGTCCCCGCCGGCCAGGCCCTGCCCCGTGCCCTCGAGCTCGCGCAGGCAATGGCCAGCTACCCCAACTTCGCCGGGCTGTGCGCCGATCGCCGCGCGCTGCTCGCGGGGCTGTCGCGCGACCTCGACGACGCGCTGGCCCTCGAGGCCGAGATCGTGCGCCCCCGCTGCTTCTCGGACGAGGTCGGCGCCGCCCTCGAGCGCTTCGCCCGCGGCGCCCGCGACGCCTCGCCCCGGCCGCCAGAGTGAGCCCATCGCCGGGTATTCCGGTCGCGCTCGGCGCTCGAAGCGGATGCTCGAGCCGCTTTACACGCGGATGATCGAGCGCCAAGATGCCGCCGCCATGAAGACGACCCTTGCGCTCGCGCTCTTGCTCACCGCCGTCGCCTGCAACAAGTCCGACAAGCCCAGCGCCGGCACGGCCGCCACGGCCGCCACGGCCACCGGCCCGACTTCCGGCGTGGTCGAGGTGAAAGCCGACGGGGACGGTTTCACCCCCAGCACCATCACCTTGAAGAAGGGCGAGGCCGCCACGCTGCGCTTCAAGCGCACCACGGAAGAGACCTGCGCCGACAAGGTGGTCTTTCCCGAGCTGAAGCTGACCAAGGACCTTCCGGTGGGCCAGGCGGTCGAGATCCCCATCGACACCAAGGAAGCCAAGACCCTGGGCTTCGAGTGCGGCATGGGGATGTACAAGAGCAAGGTCGTGATCCAGTAGCCGTCGCCGCCCCACCGCGCTGACCCACGCTTCCTGGCCTGCCGGCGGTCATCCGCCGTGGCTCAACGCAGTGACCCACGCGTTCTGGCCACGGGTGGGTCATCCACCGTGGCTCAACGCAGTGACCCGCGCGTTTTGGCCTGCCGGCGCCGCTCAGCGCGGTGACACCCCTACTTCTTCGGCTCGCGCTTGGGCAGCTTCTCGAGCACCGCCTGGGCGGCCTTGCGCTTGTCGGCCATGGCGACCTCGAGGGCCTTCGACTTGGTGCGAAGCGCGGTCAGCTTGTCCTCGGCGTCCAGGATGCGCTTCACCAGGGGGTTGGCGTTGGCGCCCTGCCCGCTCTTGTCGCCCAGCGCGGTGAGGTGTTGCCGCAGGCGCTCGAGATCCTTCGTCACCTCCTCGATGGCGTCCTTGGCCTCGTCGTTCTCCTTGGTCCGCGCCTCGGCCTCTTCGATCCGCGCGGCCGCCTCTTTGAGCAGGGCGCGGTCGGCGGCGGGCAGCACCTCGAGCGCGCTGAGCTCGTTCAGCCGCTTCGCCGTCAGGTTGCTGATGTGGGTCGAGCTCTGCAGCCCTTCCTTGATCTTCAGCGTACGCTCCAGCTTCTTGCCAGGCAGCGCCTTGAACACCGCCAGCGGCTTCCGCCCGCTCACGTCGTAGTCCAGCTCGTCGGCGCCCTCGACCGTCGAGTTGTTGACCACGTCGAGCGAGAGATAAACGGTGCGGACCGCGCGCGACCGGTTCTTCAGCGCGTACTTGCGCTCGCTCTGGCGGAAGAAGTCCTCTTCCAGATACTGGTTCTTGAACCGGACCTGCTGGGGGTGGTCCTTCGATTCGCTGTCCACGCTGTCCAGCTCCACGTCCAGATCGACGCCGAACTGCAAGAACGCGCGCTCGGTGGGCTTCAGGCGCGAGAGCCCGGCCTCGCCCGCGAAACCGCCGCCTTCGTACAGCGCGATGGGACCCGCCGGCAGCGTCTGGCGAGTGGCGTTCACGAAGCGCAGCGCGCTGCGCGCCGGCGAGCCCGGACCCGTGAACCAGCTGATCCGGCGCGTGACCACCGAGGATTGCAGGAACGGCACGAGCGCCGAGCCGTGCGCGCGCAGATCCAGGGGCTGCGCCAGCTTGTAGCTGAACAGCGCGCCCGCCTCGACGCCCTCGGCCGGCACGATGGCCGCCAGGTTGCCCACGCTGAGCGCCTCGCTGCTCGACACCGTGGCGCCCATGCGCACCGTGGGCGAGCGCGTGCGGTGGCTGCCGCCCACCCGCCCGTGGCCCGACCCATAGCCCGCTCCGGTGCCCGTCCCCGAGCCATGGCCGATGGTGCCGACGTCCAGGTTGTCACCCCAGATCTGATCGACCGTGGTGTCTTGCAGCTGAGGCACGGTGGCGAGCCGCTCTTCGGGCTCGGCCAGCTCGCGCCGGCCGTAGCGTGGAGCGGCCAGCGGATACAGGAACGAGTCCGGCTGGCCGTTGACCAGCTCGATCTGGACCTTGGCCCAGGTTTCTTCGGTGTCGTTGTGGATCAGCGCCCACGCCTGCAGCGTTCCGCGCTCGCCGCCGTCGGCCATCACCAGTCGATACGTCGTGCGCCAGATGGGCGACTCGGCCAGGTAGCCCAAGGTGACGGGCTTGTCGCTCTGCGCCAAGAGGCGCAGCGAGCGCTGGTTCTGCGCCGCGCGCACACTCAGCGCATCGAGGGCGGCGCCCACGCGCGTCAAGTAGCTGGGGTCGGTCGGTCGAACGCTGGCCACCTGAGACGTGTCGAGCTTGCGCAGCTCTCCGTCTTTGGTCACGAGCAGCAGCGTGAGCTCGGGCTTCGGCGTCTCGGGCTCTTTGCCCTTCTTGTCGTCCGCATCGCTCGACTTGGGCGGGGCCGCGGGCTGTGCCGGCGGCTCGAGCACGTCGATCAGGCGCCCGACCAGCGTCTCGGGCTTCTTGCCCGAGGTGCGCACCTCGACCTCGGCGCCCTTCAGCGACGAGAGCAGGTTGTGATAGGTCGTGGGCTCGTCGGCGTTCGCGGGCAGCCCCGCCAGCGCCCGCGCCATGCCGCGGCTCAAGCTGCTCGAGAACTCGACCCCCGTCAGCGTGGCCCCCGAGTTGCCGGCGATCACCAGGGTCTTGAGCGCGTCGTCCAGGTGCCCGGTCGGCACGGGCAGCGTGGTGGTCTCGCCGCGCGCAAGCGTCCCCGAGCGCTCGAAATAGCCGACCCCGGTCTCGTACAGCTTGAGCGATCGGAGCGGCAAGACCGAGGGGGCAGCGCTGCCCTGCCCCGCCGTCTGGCAGCCGAGCAACGAGACGAAGGCGGGGACGAACAGCGAGAAAGTGCGAGCTTGCATGGTGGGGCTCGTACCAGGACAGCCGTGCTCCGTCGATGGTTCCCGGACCCCGTGCTAGGCTGCCCGTCGTGATGGCTTTCCGGGTCGCGTCCACCGGCGCGTGCTTGTTCTTGGCCTTGGCGTGCGCCACCGGGGAAGAAGATCTCGGCGGCGGCGTCTCCGACGCCGGCGTGGGCGGCTACAAGAGCGTCGGCGGCACGGGTGGCGGCAACGTCGGCGGCGCTTCCGGTTTCCCGTCGGGCGGAACGACCGCCGGCGGGGGCACGGGCGGCAGCGGCGCCACCGGCGGCAGCGGC
>JAKLKA010000235.1 GCA_023150915.1 Polyangiaceae bacterium | reverse complement strand
CCCGCGGCAGCGCCCGCCGCAGCCACTCCGCGGCCGCCCGTGGTCACCCCGCGCCCCGCCGCGCCGTCGATGGGCGCCTCGCCGCGTCCGCACGTGCAGACCCTGGTGGGCGGGCCGGCAGCGCAAGCTCCGAGCGCGGCGCCTGCGCCTGCGCCTGCGCCCGCGCCCGCGCCCGCGGCAGCGGCAGCGGCCGTTGCCACCGCCGGCAACGGCCAGTTTGCCGAGCGCCTCTCGGGCCTGGGGCTCAGCAAAGAGCAGGTCGACGGTGTGCTCGCGCTCTCGCGCGAGGTGGTCGAGCAGGTAGTGTGGGAGGTGGTCCCCACCCTCGCCGAGACCATGATCAAAGAAGAGATCCGCCGCCTCACGGCCGAGTGAACGCGCCGGCGCTATCCTGACGTTGGATGGCGTACCGCGAAGAAAACCACCACCTGCGCGCTCGCGTCGGCGAGCTCGAAGACGAGCTTGCCACGGCGAAGCAGCGCATCCGGGTGCTGGAGCAGCCCACCGCCACCGGGCCGAAGGGCCTCGGCGAACGGCTGGCGGGGGGCAAGGTCCGGATTGTCCACGAAGAAGAGCTGCCGGGTGAGCTTCCGCCCGAAGCCCACGAAGAGATCGTCGAGGCGCTGCGACGCCGATACAACACGCTCGGACAGGCGAGCAGTGTCGGCAAGAGCTTGGCGTGGTCCAACGTGCAGCCGCAGGGCACGCGGGCCGTCGAGGTCAGCGTCAGCGTGCGTCACGGTAAGACCGTGGTGCGCGGGGTCGAGCGGCTCGGCAATCTCGCCGGCGCGCTGTTCGGCGGCATCGTGGGTGGCGTGGGCGGCGGCGGCATGGCGCTGGTCATCCCCGTGGCGATGGCGCTCGAGAGCGTCGCCGCCATCCCACTTCTGATCGTGCTCTGGGTGAGCATGATCTACGCCATCGTGCGCTTTGCGTTCTCTCGGGTCTCGGTCGCGCGCGAGCGCGAGCTCCGCGCCGCCGTCGACGAGGTGGCCGCCGTGGCCCGGGCCGGCATCCACCAAGAGGCGCAGAAGAAGCTGCGCGTGGCGAGGGACGAGAGCGACGCCGAGGCGGAGGCGTCGGCGGACGAGGAAACCGGGCAGGGGCGCCGCGCGCGGCGGGAGTGAAAAGCGTGTAGCGCTCGGCTTCGTGGCATACTGCGCGCCCGCAAATGACCGAGCTTCCCAAAGCCTACGAGCCCGCGGACGTGGAGCCGCGCTGGTACGAGTTCTGGCAGTCCGAGGGCGTGTTCCGCGCCAGCGTCGACCCCGACGACCAGCGCCCGGCCTACGTGATCGCGCTGCCACCGCCCAACGTCACCGGCTCGCTCCACATGGGCCACGCGCTCATGGGCACGCTCGAGGACGCGCTCATCCGCCACCAGCGCATGCGGGGCAAGAACACCCTCTGGCAACCCGGCATCGATCACGCCGGCATCGCCACCCAGACCGTGGTCGAGCGCCAGCTCAGGCGAGAGAACCTGAGCCGGCACGATCTCGGTCGCGAGAAGTTCGTCGAGCGCGTCTGGCAGTGGAAAGAGCAGAGCGGCGGCCGCATCGCCGAGCAGATGCGCGCCTTGGGCTGCTCTGCCGACTGGGAGCGCACCAAGTTCACCATGGACCCGGAGCTGAGCCGGGCGGTGAAAGAGAGCTTCGTCCGCCTGTATGAAGATGGGCTCATCTATCGCGCGACGCGGCTGATCAACTGGTGCAGCGACTGCCGGACGGCGCTCAGCGATCTCGAGGTCGAGAATGAAGAGGCCCAGGGCGAGCTGTACGAGTTCGCGTATCCCGTGGTCGGTGCCGACCCCGCTGCCGGCGTCACCGAGCTGGTGGTGGCCACCACGCGGCCCGAGACCATGCTGGGCGACACCGCGGTGGCCGTGCACCCGGACGACCCGCGCTTTTCCCACTTGCACGGCAAGACGCTGAAGCACCCCTTCGTCGATCGCCTGATCCCGGTGATCACCGACGCCATCCTGGTCGACATGGCCTTCGGCACCGGCGCGGTGAAGGTGACGCCCGCCCACGACTTCAACGATTTTGCCACCGGCAAGCGCCACCAGCTGGCCGAGATCAACATCCTGAACCTGGACGGCAGCATCAACGCCGAGGGCGGCAGCTTCCAGGGTCAGACGGTGAAGCAGGCGCGCAAGGCGGTGAAGGCCGCGCTGGCCGAGAAGGGCCTGGAGCGTGGCAGCAAGCCTCACGCGCTGATGCTGCCGCGCTGCCAGCGCTGTAGCACCGTGGTCGAGCCCATGGTGAGCACGCAGTGGTTCGTGAAGATGGCGCCCCTGGCCGCGCCCGCGGTCGCCGCCGTCAAAGACGGGCGCACGCAGATCATCCCGGAAGAGTGGGCCAAGACCTACTTCCACTGGCTCGAGAACATCCAGGACTGGTGCATCTCGCGCCAGCTCTGGTGGGGCCATCAGATCCCGGCCTTCCACTGCGCGTGCGGCGAGGTGCTGGTGACGCGCGACGAGCATCCGAGCGCGTGCCCCAAGTGCAAGCAGGCCTCGCTCACACGCGACCCCGACGTGCTCGACACCTGGTTCTCGAGCGCGCTCTGGCCGTTCTCGACCCTGGGCTGGCCCGACGACACCGTGGCGCTCCGCCGCTTCTATCCGTCCAGCGACATGGAGACCGGCTACGACATCCTGTTCTTCTGGGTCGCGCGCATGATGATGATGGGCCTCTACTTCATGAAAGACGTGCCATTCCGGCGCGTGCTCTTGCACGGGCTGGTGGTCGACGAGACCGGCGACAAGATGAGCAAGGTCAAGGGCAACACCATCGACCCCCTCGACCTGATCCATGGCGCCGCCTTCGAGACGGTGGTGCAAAAGGCGTTGCCCGGCGCGCCCGTGGCCGAGGCGCTCTCCAAGTTCCGGCGGGCGTATCCCTCGACCGCGCAGATGGGGCAGGGCTTCCCCGCCTATGGCACCGACGCGCTCCGGCTCACCCTGTGCAGCTACTCGCCGCAAGCCAAGCGCATCGCGCTCTCGCCCAAGCGCATCGAGGGCTACCGGAATTTCTGCAACAAGCTGTACAACGCCACGCGCTTCTCGCTGCCCAACATCGACGGCGTGGTGCTCGGCGACTCACCGCCCGAGCCGAAGCTCCTGGTGAACCGCTGGGTCCTCTCGCGGCTGGCGGGCGCCGTGGTGGTCAGCGACCAGAGCATCGTGGATTTTCGCCTGGACGAGGGCTCGAGCGCGCTCTACCGCTTCGTCTGGGACGAGCTCTGCGACTGGTACCTGGAGGCCTGCAAGCCGGTCTTCCAGGGGGGCAGCGAGGCCGAGCAGTCCGAGACGCGGCAGACCTTGGCCCACGCCATCGAGACGGTGCTGCGCGCGCTCCACCCGTACGCGCCGTTCATCACCGAAGAGCTGTGGCAGCGCGTGCCGAAGCCGGCGTCGCGCCCCAAGTCCATCGCGCTCGCGCCCTACCCGGGCGCCAGCGACGGGCGCCCCGATGCCGCCGCCGAGCGCGATTTCACGGCGGTGATGGGCGCCATCGGTGCGGCACGCGTGGTGCGCAGCGAGCACGAGGTGCACCCCGGAGCGCAGATCCCGCTGCACCTGCGCGCCAGCGGCTCGCTCGCGGGGCTGCTCGAGGGGGAACAGCGCCTGATCTCGTTCCTGGTGAAGACCCAGGGCGCGCCGGTGATCGAGCCCCCGGGCGGCGCACGCCCCAAGGGTCACGTGCTCACGGTCGCCGGGGACGTCGAGGTGCTGGTGGGCCTCTTGGGCCTGGTGGACGCCGCCCACGAAGAGGACCGCATCCAGCGCTCGATCAAGAAGATCGACAAGGACATCGAGTCGCTGGACAAGCGCCTGGGCAACAAGAGCTTCGTCGACAAGGCGCCGCCCGAGGTGGTGGCCGAGGCCCGCGAGCAGCTCGAGGGCCTACGCCGGCAGAAGGCCCGCCTCTTGGAGGGCCTGTCGCTGGTGGATGAGCTGAAGTAACCGTCAGCCGGCGGACGCCGTCTTCTCAGCCGCTGGACTGCTGCGTCGTCACCGAGGATCATGCGAGCGTCTTCTTCGAAGACGCGAATGACCTACCGGAGGCAGGCAGATCCCGAACGGAACAAGGCGTGGAGGAGATGGATCGCCGAGAACCGCTCCCACCTGGAACGCCTCGGTCTTCCCCTCGCGCTGTACCAGGATGCTGACCACTGGGATGATTTCCTCGCGAACGGTCATCTTCACTGGCACACCGACGGGCCACCGTTCGATTTCGGCGATCTCGGCCGCGGGCAGATGGAGCAGCTCTGCGTGTTTCTCGAACAGCACTACCGAGACAAGCCCCCTCCGCTCGTCGGATGGTTACGCGTCCGACTCGGCAAGGGCCCCCCGGAGTGAGTTTCTGTCGGCTCGCGGGTCGCTGGGGTTCATGGCGGAACACAGCCCATCTTGGCTGACGAAGCGCAGCCCTTGGTGAACCCCAAGCCGACGCAATCAACCGTGACGAGCTTGCCGGCGTTGCAGTACACCACCGAAGAGCCCGAGCAGGTCTTCTGGTGTTCGATCGGATTACACTCGCCGGCAACACCGCAGAACGAGACGCCTGCGGCCGTCTGGCACGAGAAACCCTGCCCGAAGCAAGAGCAGTCGAGTGACGCCCGCTTCCCCCGGACGCAAACATCGAGCACGGCGCCGTTGCAGGACACGCCCGCGTAGCCGATATCGAAGTAGTCATCGGTCGAAGAGCAAGCCGTGCCTGTCCCCTGGCAACCCGTGCCGAAGTCGAGATGGTCCGCTACGCACTCGAGCCCGAAATCCGCGCACACCGGACCGGGAATGAGGTAGTCGTCACACGTGACGGGTCGGCCCGCTGCGTCGCAACTCTCCTGGAAGCCGACGGTCTCGCACGGCGGGTGATCTGGCACATCACATTTTCCCGACGCGCACTTGCCCCCGAGCTTGGTGCAGTCCACGAGGAAGTTGCCGTCCGCGTGGCAGGAAACCGCGACGTTTCCCAGGCAAGTGCCGCAGGTCTCCCCGCCCGCCAAAGGCGCGTACCCGTGGCACGCGAGAATCCCAGCGCACCCATTCGTGACGCTCGCGAGGCACTCGACGAACCCCTGGGCAAGGTACTGGTACCCGCCCAGCGTGCCGCGCAGGTAGTTCTGCGTCCGCCAGAATCCATCGTCCGAGTAGCAGGAATTGACGGCGACCGTGGCGCGGGCGATCAAGCCCTCGTCGATGAAGCTTGGGTTCGGGGGACATTGCGTGATGGCGCCGCCGCCGCCCGTTCCTCCCGTGCCGGTGCTTCCCCCTGTGCCGCCCGAACCGCCGCTTGCGACGCCGCCCGTGCCGCCCGAACCTCCGCCGGACGGGGGGCCGTCCCCCGCGCCCGAACCCGTGCCGCACCCCGCGGTGGCCGCAAACACGGCCACCGCGCCCCATCCTCGGAAACGCATGCAACGCGAAGATACCACGCCGCATCGGCCAGCGGGGATTTCAGCATGAAGCGGTAGCCTGCGAGCAGTCCGAGGGTCAGCGCCGCCGTCGCGCGGCGAAGAGCGCGAGCGCTGCGCCGAAGAGCACGAGCCCACCGTGGCTCGGACGCGCCGGTACGCGACACCCGCAACCGCCGTCGTCGCCGCCGTCGCTGCCACCCTTGCCTGCCGCGCCGCCGCTGCCGCTGCCGCCGCTGGCGCCGTTGCCGCCGCTGCTGCTGCCCGCGTTTCCGGCGCTTCCGGCAGCGCCGCCGCTGGCCGAGCCCGCCGCGCCGCCGCTGGCCGAGCCCGCGGTTCCGCC
>JAKLKA010000037.1 GCA_023150915.1 Polyangiaceae bacterium | reverse complement strand
AGAGACGCTGCTGGCGCGCCCCCGACGGAAGGGGCGCGCCGGATTGCCGTCCGTGGTCTGTGGCAGCGGCAGCGTCATGGGCTCGCCGGCTCGCGAGGCGGCGCGACGCTTCGGGGTCGGAGCGGGGGTGAGCAGCACACAACCGTCCGGCCCGACTTCCGGGCGGGGATGCTGCCGCGGCTACCGGGGCTCTACCCGGACATCCGTCTTCACGCTTGCGGCGATGAAGCAGCCGCGGTGCGCCGACTCGTGGAGCTTGGCCACGGCCTCGGCACTGTCGGGCGCCCCAGCCCCGAACACGACCTTCGGTCGCAGGGTCACGCGGGTGACTGCCAGGCGCCCCTCCGCGTTCTTCTCGAGGTGCCCTTGGGCGTCGTCGTCGTACTCTTCCACCGTGATGCCCTTCTTCGCGCAGATCGCCAGGAAGGTCAGCATGTGGCAGCTCGAGAGGGACGCGACCAGCGCCTCTTCCGGGTTCGGCAGCGCGGCGTCACCTCGGAATTCGGGGGCGGCCGAGGCGCGAAGCGTGCTGCCGCCGCCGAACGCCCAAGCGTGCTCGCGGCTGTAGCTCTCGTAGGTGAAGTCGCTGGTCGTTCGCTTCCAGTGGATCGTCGCCAGGTGCGTGGACATGGCGCTTGGTAGCACGGACGCCGCGGGTCGGCCCTCACGCCTGCGCGTTGGCTGCGAACAGCGGCCGTGCCTGGTCGAACACCGCCTTCGGCAACATCCTCAGCGCGCCCGCTTCGTACGGCAGGTGCTGGAGGTGGTCTCGCACCAGGATCGCCACCACGCGCGCCTGCGCCTCGTCGCGGCGCCGCTGAACGGGGTCGCGATCGCCCCGCCGCGACAGCCAGAGCTTGTGGGCAGCGAAGACCCGGGGGTCGGGGGCGAGCATCCGCAGCGGGCCGCCCCGCGCGTCGATGGCGATTGCTTCCAGCAGCGGCGAGCTCTCGAGCCAGTCGAGTCCCTCGATCATCACTGCTTCGAGATCGGCCGCGCCAGCCCCCAAGCGCTTTCGCTTCTCGCGCCACGGGGGCTCGCGCAGCGGCTTGACCCAATCGACCAGGTACCCGTCGCGGTTCACGGCTCGAAAAGCGGCCGGCGATCGTTGAAACGAGCGATCGACCCGCGTGAGGATCCGCATCAGGCTGTGCTCCCCCGGGGCTCCAGCGAGCCGGAGCGCAGACCGCGAGTCGAAGAGCAGGTCGAGATCGTCGGTCGCCGTGACCTCGGCGTCGAGGAATACACCAGCTGCCGCCTCATAGGCGTGAAGGGCAATGGTGCCCACGAGGCGAATGCCCTGCCCCAAGAGCCGGGCCTCGTCGAACGCGCGGATCAGTCGGGCCGGCAAGAGCGGTACGCGACCGAGCCCCAGGGCACGGTTGACGGCGGCTTGCCGGGCAAGCGCTCGATCGATCCCGACGAAGCGCTCCTTCGCGCTGTCCCGGCTCCGCTCGAAATCGACCTTTGCCTGCTCGGTCCGGTCCGAGCGAGGGCCGAGCGAGGTCTGTCGCCGCACCCCCGACGTTTCGTCGTAGAAGCTGCGGCGGAGGTACTCGGTGCCCTTGCTCTCCGCCCAGACCATCGAGCCTTTGGTCTGGGCGAGGCGCTGCCGAGCCTGTCGCCAGACCTCGAAGCGCTGGCGGCTGTTGACCAGCTCTCTCTGTTGATCGGCGTTTAGCTCGCGGAAGCTCATGGTTTCAACGTTTTGGTACGCACGCAGCCGTTACTGTTGAAACCAAGTATTTACATGAGTTTCAACATGTGTGCCACCAAGAACGAATTAACTGCTGAAACCAGAGCAAGCGCCGGGCCGGGAGGCCCTGAGCGCAGAGCCCCGTCGTTTCGGCGAGAGCGCGCGTTGAGCGGAACGCCGCCCCGCTCAGAGCTTGAAGTCCGTCGCCAGCGCGGCATTGCCCGACGAGTCTGCGCCCTTCTTCAAGAGCGCGAAGTCGCCGGCGCGCTTCACCACACCGTAGCGGTTGGTGGTCACGGCCTCGGTCAAGAGCTTGCGGGTGGCCTCGAAGTCGATCTCGTTCTTGGCCGCCAAGATGTATTCGGCGTCGTAGATACCGCGGCGCATCGCGTACATGTGAGTGCGCGAAGACACGTGGGGGCCGACGTTCTCGGTGGCCACCACCGAGGCTTCCTTCGGAATTTCGGCGATCACGCTCTTCAGCTCGGCGTAGCGCTGCCGCTCTTCGGCGCTGAAAGTGAACTCGATGTGGAAGTACCCGCCGCGCACGCTGTCGGCGCGGCGCGCGAAGGCGCCGAAGTTGTAGCTCAGCGCTGCGCTGGCCAGCACCAAGGCCGTGATCACGCCGCGGGCACGCCATGGGCCTTCGCCGGGGTTCTTGGCGATGGCCGCGATCGCCAGGGGCACCGCCAGGAACAGATAAGGGATCCAGTGCGCCGTGTACTGGAACGAGAAACCGAAGATGGGCTTGTAGTCGGTGACGAACAGCGTGAGCGCCGTGCCGGGGATGAACGCCGCCCACAAGTACCAGCGCCGAGTCGGCAGCAAGATGATGGGCACGAACAGGTGCAGCAAGTACTGCAGCTTGTCCTTCCGCATGATCTCGTTCAGCACGTAGAGCGGGTTCGAGAGCACGGTCTTGAGCACGCTGCTGTAGCCCTCTTCGCCGGTTGCCCACAGGCCCTTGTACATGCCGGGGAACCACCAGCTACCCGCCCGATCCATCAGCGCGCGCAGCGCCAAGAACCAGCCCAGCGACACCACTGCCATGATGGTGCCGGCGATGGGGCGGTGACCGGTGAGCAGCAAGAACACGCCGCCCACCGCCAGCCCGATGGGCACGTCTTCGCGCATGACCATTGCTGCGAAGAAGGCGAAGGCGAAGACGACCCACTTCTTGCGCTCGGCCGCCCAGAAGGTCGAGAGCACGAAGAAGATCGAATACGACAGGTACTTCGACTCGACGAAGTTCGAGCAGTGCAGCGGGTAATACGCCAGGTAGGCGAGGGCGATGGCCACCGCCGCCCAGTCCGAGACGTGGCGCCGCGCGAAGCCGAAGAGCGGCAGGGCGCCTGCGCCCAGGAACACGCCCTGGAGCACCATCAGCGTCTCGGGCCGGGGGAAAAGCGCATAGATCGGCAAGATCACGTACTGGCCGAGCTTGGCGTGGGCGGCCAGGTACTGCCCGGGGGCGTTGCCGTGGGTGACCGTGCTCTCCATGTGCGCGCCGTGCATGGCGCGGAAGATCAAGTTGTTGTCGATCGCCAGATCGAAGTTGTGGGTCCTGAGCTTCTGGTGCCAGCGCAGGTTGTAGAAGCTCATGAACGCCGCGTAGCCGACCGCCGCCAGCAGCACGATCGTGAGCGGGCCCCACTTCTGCCACCAGCCCGGCAGCTTGTCGCGCAGGCGCCGCAGGCGCTCGAGAAAAGCGTCGGGCAACTCGCAGAGCGAGCGCGAGACCAGCACCTCGGTGGCGAAGGCCAGGCAAAGGACCAGCGGCAGCAAGATGTCGTGCCGGTTGACCCAGGGCTTGGCCCGGAACACTTGCGGCAAGAACGGCAGCAATATCAGCGGCGACGCAATCCACAACCAGCGTTCCAGGCTGGCCGCCTGCCAGCGCTTCAGGCGCGCCGTGACGAGCAGGGCCACGCCGATCAAGATGCCGCCGCCGCCCGCGCCCAGCGTCCAGCGGATCAGGCTCATGCGCCGCGGCATCGCCAGCTCGTTGCCGGCGAGGAACGGCGAGACCCAGCCCCCGCCGAAGGTGAAGATCACCCAGGTTGCCAGCGCGGCCCCGAGCAAGAAGCTGAGCGCGAGGATGCGGGCCGTCCGGGCCAGGCCCTGGGAGAAGGCGAGGCGGCGTTCGGCCTTGTCGCTCTCGGCGCTAGGGGGCGGGGGGCTCGGGCCTAGGGACATCGTGCAGTTCCGCGGCGCAGCCAGGGCGTTGCCGCACGACCGTCTTTCGCACGAATCGCGGGCATTTCACAGTAGTGTTCCTTCATGTGGCCGAGTAGCTCGGGGACCGTCGTCAGCGAGACGCCCTTCAGATGCCCTGGCATGTCGAGGACCACGTCGGGCCGCGTCTCGGTCAGGTCGGCGAGAAGCTGTTCTCGGGCGTGGGGTGCGACCGCGGCCGTGGAGGGCGCCTGCCAGGTCCGATCCGGGATGACCCCTGCCACCATCGTCAGGTAGATGAACCGCGTCGCAGGGGCGCGACGACACGTCACGTAGAGATCTCCGTCGAACCCCCAGACGAAGAACGGTGCTCCCGGACGCGAGCTCTCGTCCAGATACTGGCAGATCGGCTCCGGGTGGACTCCCGACCAGCTCCCCTTGCTGCGGCTTTCTCGCAGCCCTCGCATCAGTCGGTCGTGCGCGTACAGCGTCATCCCGAAGACGCAGACGAGCGCCACGGCGCTTGCGGTGAAGAACGCCCAGCGAGGCCCATCGGCCCGCGCCAACGCACGCTCGACGCCGAGGCCCGCGAGCAGCGCGGCGAACGGGAAGAGCGGGACGAAGTAGTGGTAGAAGAAGCGCATCGGCGCCAGTGCGCCAACCATGGTCACGACGCAGAGCAGTGCGACCGTGAGCTCGAACCCCCCTTCGGCGTACAGGAGCGCCAAGTTGCGCGTGGACTTGCCAAAGGCAGCAATGCGCGAGCACACCGCCGACACCACCGCGATGGCCAGGGCCAGCATCGCGAAGTTCCTGTGATCGAACAGCGGATCGAACGCCGTGCGCAACGAGTCGTTGCGGTGGGGCGCCATGTACACTTCCGCGTTGTACACATAGTACCAGTACCAGAACGTCCCGAGGTTCTTCGCCAGTGCGTAGCGCAGCACCACCACCGCGAAGGGGAGCGCGAACCCGAGCACCAGGGCTAGGGCCAGCAGCCACCACCTGGTCTGGCCTGCTTTGCGCTGCGCAAGGGACGCGGAGAGCGTCCAGAGTCCGAGCGGCGCAATGGACACGAGGGCGGTCTGCTTTGCGAGGGCACCCAGGGCCGCGAGGCACCCGGCCGCCGCCAGCAGCGCGACGCGCGAGCGCAAGCGAGACGCACGCAACAGCGCCACGGAAGTGAGCGCCAGCGCGCCCACCGTGAGCGGAGTCGACACGTGCTCGCCACCCACGCCGAACGCCGCCGACACCTCGTAGACGCACGACACCCACACGTAGATCAGCGCCGCGACCCCTCCGGCGACCCACCGCCGAGCTGCCGCCGCAGCAACCCAGGTCGACGCGACCGTGGCCAGCGCCAGCACGTTCGCCAGGTGCCGAGCGCTGGACCATTCGAAGCGACCGAAGGTGTATTGCGAGATGGCATGAGCCCAGTACAGAAGCGGCCCGCGGTGGCTGCAGCCGTCCACATAGGGCAGCCACGAGCGATCGATGATCCGCTCGGCCAGAGCGACGGTGTAGCCGTCATCGAACGAGACTGGGCTGGGGTTCCTCGAGAAGAACGACAGCGGCGTCCACAGAAGTGCCACGGCGGCGACCAGCGCCGGGACGGAGAGCCACGCGGCTGGCGCGACTCGCCTCAGCGCGTCCCTGGCGCGTCGCAGTGCCATCAGCGCCTCGGCTCGTCGCAGGTCGTGAGGTCTCGCCGAACCCAGACTTCTGCCTTCCGCCCGCTGGCGCTGCTGACGCCGGGCTTCGAGCAGTACTTCTCTTCGAGCAGCTTGCCCAGCTCGGGCACCGTGCGAATGCCCACGTTGCGCATGGTGCCCGGCGAGTCGAGGATCACCGAGGGCCTGCTGAGCTCGAGGTCTTCCATCAAGTGACGCCGCGCGCCGCGTGCTTCACGCTCTGGGCGGATGTCGTTCCAGAACGGAGGCACCGTGCCCGCCACCAAGGTGAGGTAGGTGAAACGCGTGGCGGGGTGTCGCTTGCACGTGACGTAATAGTCCGCGTCGAACCCCCAGACGAAGACCGAGTCGTCCTTGGTTCCGTACTTGTCGAAGACGTCGCAAACCGGCTCGGGCAAGGCCGCGTGGCGCTTTCCCGCCTTTCGGTCGGCGATCAGGGCATTGACCCGCATCCGAGCGCCGTACGACACCCAGCCACTGAGCAGCCCGCCCAGCACGATCGCGCCGGCAAACCTCGCCCAAGGGGTGCCCTCCGAGCGCTCCATGGTTTTCGCGAGTTGCACACCGGCAGCAAGCCCAAGGTAGGGGAACAGCATCACGAAATAGGGCGGCCAGAAACGCTGGGGGCTCGAGATTGCCGCCATGGTCACCAGCACCAAAGCCGAGGTCGTGACCTCGAGCCCCGCTTTCGAGTATCCCGAGAAGAACCCCCGGAACGAGGTCATGTTGGCGAGCGGGCGCGCTAGCCCCCAGGTCGAGAACAGCGCGACGGCGAAGAACGCCCAGTACTGCCCACGCATCCACGGATCGAAGTCCTCCCAGAACGACCGCCCGCGCAGCGGGGCCATGTAGACTTCGCGGTTGTACGTGTAAAACCAGTACCAGAACGTTCGCAAGTGGCCGCCGATCGCGTATCGGCCGAGGACCAAGAACGTCACGATCGAGATGCCGCCCACGAAAGCGCTGGCCAGCCCCAGCCTCCGTCGCCACGACGTGTCCTCCGTGCTCATCGCCCCCGCGAACACCCAGGCGAACAGCGGAACCGCGATGGGGAAGGCCGTTTGCTTGGTGAAGCCGGCCAAAGCCGTGGCGCTGCCAGCCAGGGCGAGCAAGAGGGCGCGGTTCCTGAGCCGACGAGCACTGAGCAGCCCCCACGCACAGAAGAACAGAGCGAGCATACCGAAAGCCGCGGCGATGGCCTCGCCGGTGACAGCGAAGGCGCTATCGGCTTCGTGAGTCACCAGGCCGAGGTAGACCCACAGAATTGCGCCGAACGCGCCCGCCAAGGGGAGCCGCGCCGCGATGCCCGTGCCCACCATGCCGAAGAGCGTCACGAGTGACGTGACGAACATCAGCGTGCGTGGCCCGAACCAGTTGAAGCGACCGGTCAGCTTCTGGAAGATCGCGACGAGCCAGTACAGCATCGGCCCGCGATGACTGCAGCCGTCCACGTAGGGCAACCACTTGCCGTCGATGATGCGCTCGCCCAGCGCTACGGTGTAGCCGTCGTCGAACCCGACGGCGTTGGGCAGCTTGAGGTACATCCAATGCAGGTTGACGATGATGATCAGCGCTGGAATGCTCACCAGCAGCGCTGCGATCCACGGAAGCTTGGGGCGAATCGACCACACGTTGGGCGGGAGTATCGGCAAGGGCATGGGGTGAGTCCACAGCGGCGAGGACCTGCGCTGCCACGCGAAGGCCGCCGAGCAGCGGGTCGCGGCGAGAACGAGGGAAAAAGCCACGAAATCGGCGCCAACCCGAGCCCTCCTCTCACGGCGAGGAAGCGGAGGGGGCGCGGTCCGCCCTTCGACGCCGCTCGCGCTGGCGGGTAGCCTGCGCCTCGTCCGGTTTCGGTGACGACATGGCCGACTCGAACGCCCCCAGCCCCAGCGACGCTAACGCCCATCGGATCGAGTGGGCGCGTCGCCTGCTGCTCGCGCTTTCGGCAGCGCTCGTGGCCCTGCTCGGCTATCAGGTCGCGCTACGCGTGAGGTTCCCGTGGGACACGTTCATCTGGTCGGAAAGCCCGTTCATGACCAACCTGATGAAGCTGTCAGCGGGGGAGTCGATCTACCAACCGGCGGACGCGGCAAACTCGTTCGTCTATGCCCCGGGCCTGGAGCTCTTGTGCTTCGGGCTGCTTCGGCCCTTGGGGCTGGCGCTCGACGTGCGTGCCTGCCGCGTCGTGGTCGTGGCGCTCGGCGTCTTGGCCGCGGCCTGCGGGGCGTTGTTCGTTGCCCGGGTGGTCGCTCAGGCCGAGTCGGCCGCGAAGGCTCGCCGCGCGGCGGTGATCGGCGCGTTCTTCGTGACCTGCCTGGTTCTGTTCAAGAACTTCACGGCCGACGTCTGTCACCCCGACAACCTGCATGTGCTCCACGCAACCGGCACGCTCGCCTTGCTCGCGTGGGCGCTCGACTCGAAGAGCCTGCGGGTTGCCGCCGCCACCCTGGTGGTCGCCTCGCTGGGGGCCCTGACGAAGCAATACGCCGGGGGCGCCGTGCTGGGGGTGCTGGGTGCCTTGTTCGCGCTGGTCCCCGAGTTTCGGCGCCCTGCAAGGCGCTGGGCGCTGATCGCGATCGCCGCGTGCGCGTTGGGGGCGGTGGTGGCGCTGCTGCTCCGGACTCCGTCTGCCCGCTTCTGGCTGATCGAGGTGCCGTCTCGGCATGCGTACCTGCCGAGCAAGCTCGACGCGCTCACGAGCGACGTGATGCGCGTCCCTCATCGCGTGCTGCTCTGGGCGCTCACGCCCTACGCGGCCGTGTCGCTCTACCTGTCGGGCGACCGGCGGGTGCGCACGCTGGCCGCGGCCTGGGTGGCGGTGGGCGCCGTCGAGGTCGTGCCCGCCTTCCTCGGTTACTTCAAGTGGATGGGGCTCTGGAACAACCTCGGCATCGTCGACGTCTGGGCGCTCCTCGTGGTCTTGCCAGTGTTGATGGCCTCCGCTTCCGCCGCACTCTCGAAGCCCAGCTTCGCCCTGGGGGCCAGCTTTCTCATCGTGCTCAGCTCGATCCCGTGTCGCTTGCCGCCAGGCCCAGAGCAATACGCTTTCGGGCGAGCGATCGACGGGGTGGCGCGCGACGCGCGGGCGCGAAACGAGGTGCTCCTGGTCGCCCACGGCACGTCCTACTTGCTCCACGCGGGCATGCTCGAGCCGCCTCGCGATCGAATGAACACCCTCCTCGAGCTGGTCGAAGCCGAGCTTCCCCTGCCGTCTACGGCACTCGCGCGGATTCGCGAAGCGAAGTACGACCGTATCGTGGTGCACAGCTTGCCCTGGTACGGCGCATTCAGCGCCGCGATCAACGAGAGTTACCAGGTGGAGCGGGTCATTCCGCCCCCGGCAGAGCACGCCGTACAGCGCAGCTACCCGCGGTATGACCTCGCCTTCGGCTTCCAGCCGGATCTGAACAGCGCGTCGGTCCGGGTGATGGTGCCGAAACGCCAGCGGTGACGGCCGCGGGCCGCGCCGGCGAAGTTCCCCGGCCGGCGGCTCGCCGCAGCGAATCGCCAGCGTGATACGCTTGCGGCGTACCGTGCCCGATCTCGACCTGAACGCCATCGAGCGAGTGGTGAGGCGTCACCCCGGGGTGACCCTTGCCTACCTGTTCGGCTCGAGGGCGCGCGGGACGGCTCGTCCGGACAGCGACCTCGATCTCGCGGTGTTGTGGGACGCCACGCTCGGGTCGCGAGAACGATCGGAGCGCGAGGGCGAGCTTCGAGAGGCGCTCGTCGGCGCGCTGGGCCCTCTCGGCGAGCGCGCGGACCTGCTCGACCTCGCCGCCGCGGGATCCGCGGTGGCGTTTCGCGTCATCCGGGAGGGCCGGCTCCTCGGCTGCTGCGACGATCGCGCGCGAGTCGCGTTCGTGGCGCGGGTCGCACGCCGGTATGACGACGAGGCGCCGCATCGAGCACTCTTCCGGGCCGCGGCTCGCCGTGTGGGGCAGAAAATGGCGGAGGCCGTACGTGACCGATCCTGAAGTGCTGACGCGGCGGATCCTCGCGCTGAACGAGGCCCTGGGCCACCTCACGCAATCCGGCTCCGGCGACGCGACTCGGCTGAGCGGCGACGCAATGCTCCGAGCCGCAACGGAACGCTGGCTCCAGATCGCCATCGAGGCCTGCATCGACGTCGCCTACCACCTCATCGCCGAGCAGGGGTGGACTCCGCCGGACACTGCGCGTGGAGCGTTCTTGACCCTGGCCAGCCATGGCCTCCTGGACCCAGCGCTGGCGAGCCGGCTGGGCTCGGCCGCCGGCCTCCGCAACGTGCTCGTCCACGACTACGCGGCGGTCGATCTCGAGCGGCTCGCGCGCGTCGTGCGCGAGGACCTCGACGATCTCAGGAGCTACGGCGCCGCGGTGGCCAAGCTGGTCGAGGGCTGAGCCCTGCTCGCCGCACCGCGTCGTCGCCGCCCGGGCCCGCCCGACTTGTCCTGACCCCGGGCAGCCGGCACACTTCTGCCATGTGGCAACTCAGGGCGTTGGCTGCGTCGACCGTGGTGTTTGCGCTGGCGTGCTCCGCGGCGAGCAATGACAGCCCGTCGGACGGCGTCGGCGGCAGCGGTGCGGGCAGTGGTGGTGGCGGCGGCATCGGTGCCGGCGGCGGCAGCGGCGGGCTGATCGGCACCGGCGCCGGCACCGGCACGGGTGGCGGCGGAGGGTTCGCGGGCAACGCTTGCGCCGAGGTCGTTCAGGAAGCGAAGAACACGCTGCCGGTCGACGTGATCTGGGCGATCGACACCTCGTGCAGCATGTCGGAAGAGACCGCGGCCGTGAAGGCCAACATGAACAAGTTCTCGCAGATCATCTCGACCGTCGGCGTGGACGTGCGCATCGTGGTGATCGCCGAGCAGTGGCAAGCGTCGCCGGTTCCCGGGTTCATTCCCGAAGAGGGGATCTGCATCGACAAGCCTCTGGGCTCGGGCCAGTGCCCCGGCGACACCAACTTCCCCAAGTACGCCCACGTTTACGAGACGGTCGCCAGCACCGACGCCCTCTTGAAGTACCTGGAGCAGTACCCTTCTTACAAGAACATGCTCCGGCCCGAGGCGGTGAAGATCTTCACCGTGGTGACCGACGACAACTCGCAGATGCCCGCCGCCGAGTTCACCACCAAGCTGAACGCGCTGGACCCGGCGATGATCAAGCCCACCCAGTGGAAGATGTACGGAATCTACTGCTTCAGCGACTGCCCGAGCGCGGCCAAGCCGGGCACCGTCTACGCCGAGCTGGTCAAGCAGACCAGCGGCGTGTCCAGCGACATGTGCGCGCAGAACTTCAACCCCGTCTTCGACCAGCTGGCGAAGGGCGTGGTGGGCGCCGCCAAGCTCGACTGCGCCTGGGCCATCCCACCGCCCACCGGCGGCGAGAAGCTCAACCCGAACAAGGTGAACGTGATCTTCACGCCCGGCGGCGGCACAGGTTCGCCCATCGGCAAGGTGGGCTCGAAGGCCGAGTGCGGCGCGGCCGGCGGCTGGTACTACGATAGTGATCAGGCACCGACCAAGGTCGAGGTTTGCCCCAGCACGTGTCAGACCATCCAGTCGGATGCGGCCGGAAAGATCGGCATCCAGTTCGGCTGCGACACGATCTACGTGCCGAAGTGACGGGGCGGCTCAGCGCTTGGCCGGCCGGCGCTCGAGCGCGCGGCGCAGGCCGCGCACCGCGTCGGTCTGGGTGCCGCCGCTCATGAAGCGCGCGATCACGGTCGGGTCGAGCTTGGGCAAGAGCTCGCTCCGGGCGGCGGCCACGTACCGCCCGCCCCGCAGCAGGTGAAACGTCAGGGCGCCGTCCGCCCAGATCCACACCTCGCGCACGCCGAGCTTGCGGTAGACCTCGAGCTTGTCGATGCCGCCCCGCGTCCACACCACCTCGATGGCGATGTCCGGCGCGGTTGCCTGCTCCACGTCCCCGAGCACGTAGCACTCGTCGGGCTCTGCGCCGCGCTCGGCCTGCTCGCTCTTCAGCGTCCACGAGCCTGCGCCATCCAGGGCGACGCCCTTCTCTTCCGCCCACGCTTCGACCAAGCGGGCCAGGCGCTTCTTCAGGCTCTCGTGGGAACGTGACGGGGTCATCAGCTCGAGCTCTCCTTCGAGATACGTCATGCGCACGGCGCTCTTCTCGCCGCGCCAGGCGAGCAGCGCCTCGTACGCCTGCCAGCTCATGCCATGCAAGAAGACGCGCTGATCGATCGCGGGCGCCGGAGGGGGCGCCGGGGAGCGAGCGGATGCGGTGGCCGTCGGCATCGCGTCGTACGATAGCACGAAGCCCTTGCCCCGGACGGTCCGGCCGTCAGCCCTCGAACGCCTCGTCCGTGATCTCGAGCCCGCGGTCGACGATGGCGAAGCCTTCCATCAGCTGCTCTTCGGTGATGGTGAGCGGCGGATTGCAGGTGAAGCTGGACCACCGCACGAAGGTGAAGAGGCCCTCTTGTTCGAAGAACTTGGCGAGCTTGCCCATGGCCGGGTGGCTGCCGTTGTAGGGCGCGATCAGGTCGCCCTTGCTGTTCTTCTGCACGTCCATCATGCCGAACAGGCCGATCACTCGACCCTCTTTCAGGCTGGGGTGCTTGGCGGTCAGCCGGTCCATCTCGCGGCGAACGACCTTCTCCATCCGTGCGGCGTTCTCGACCAAGCCCTCGCCCAGCATCACGTCGAGCACCGCGTCGGCGACCTCGAGGCAATAGGGGTGCGAGTTGTAGGTCAGCCCGCCCCAGAACACGTTCTTGTGGAAGAAGTCACGGATCGGGTCGGACACGCCCATGGCGCCGAGCGGCACGTAGCTCGAGGTCAGGCCCTTGGCCATGGTCACCATGTCCGGGACGATGTCGAAGTGCTCGAAGGCGTAGAGCTTACCGGTGCGGCCCATGCCCGCCATGACCTCGTCGCAGATCATCAAGATGCCGTGCTTCGAGAGGAGCGCGCGTAGCCCCTGCATGTAGCCCTTGGGCGGCACCAGCATGCCGTTGGTGCCGGTGACCGTCTCGAGGATCATGGCCGCGATGGTCTGCGGCCCCTCGTACATGATCACCTCTTCGACGTACCGCAGGTTGTTCGCCGTGATCTCGTCCTCGGTCTTGCCGAAGCTGTAGTGATAGGGCTGCGGGTCCATCACCCGCACCACGCCGGGCATGCCCGGCTCGTTGGGCCAGCGCCGCGGATCGCCGGTGAGCTGCATCGTGGCGTTGGTGCCGCCGTGATACGCGCGGTAGCGCGTCAGGATCTTCTGCCGCCCGGTGAACTGCTTGGCCGCGCGGATGGCGTTCTCGTTCGCCTCGGCGCCGCCCAGCGTGTAGTAGAACGTGTTGATGTTGCCCGGCGTCAGCTCCGCCAGGCGCTTGCTGTAGCGGGCGCGCACCTCGGTGGCGGTCTGGGGGTAGACGTAGATCAGCCCATCTGCCGCCTTCTTCATGGCCGCCACCACCTTGGGGTGGCTGTGGCCGATCAGAACGCTCATCAGCTGGCTGTTGAAGTCGAGGATCTTCTTGCCGTCTGGCGTGTAGAGATAGACGCCTTCCGCCCGGGCGATGGGCAAGGGGTTGACCGCGTCGGTGGCCGCCCAGGTGTAGAGCGTGTGGCGCTTGCAGAGGTCGATCATCTCCTGGGTGTCCATCGTCGTCGCCTTTCTGGATGCGAGAGGCGCGATGCTACGACCTCGAGCCCGCGCGCTCAAGGGAGCCGGTGCTCACCCCACCCTCATGGGCACTGGCAGCTCTCGAGCCAGGGGATCTCCGAGACGCGGCAGCGCTGGCGTTTGCCGCCGGCCGAGGCGCAGCGCAGCGTGCAGTCGCCGTCGTTCTGGCACACCAGCTGCTGCGACTCGGGATCTTGCATCAAGCGCAGGCAAGCGGCGCCGTAGCCAAAGACCGCGCATTTCTGCCCTGAGACGCAGTCGGCGTGCTTCGTGCAGAGCACGCGTTTGAAGCTCTGGCACTCGGCCTGGCACCCGAGCGGGTCGGCGCAGCACACCGGGGTGGCTCCGCTGCACTCCGCTTCGCCGCAGCGCAGCTGGGTCACGCGCTTCTTGCAGTAGCCCTCGATGCACTCGGTTCCGGGCAGGCGGCAGGTCGCGCTCTCGATGCAGCGTTCGCCGAAGTCGCAGGGCGTGGTGCCGTTCGCGGGCAGCCGGGTGCACTCGCCCAGCGTGCCGCCCGAAAACAGGAACTGGTCGCAGCAGGCCTCGCCCTTGCCGCAGTCGATGCTCTCGTCGCAGCGATCGATGTGCGACATGCTGTAGCCGGTCTGCTCGAAGGCGGCCTTGTCGCAGATCTCCCACTGCGTCTTCAGGTAGCCCATCTTGCCCTGCGGCGCGTCGTTGGGCACGCTGGGCACGCACACACCGCGCGTGCCCGCGCCGCAGCAGGTCTGCGTGCCAGTCGCGCAGGTGCCTGGCCCGCAGCGGAAGCTGCCGGGGGTCGACCGTGCCGGTGCATTCGGTGGGCCTGCGTCGGCGTCGGCAGCGCCGGCGTCCACCGGGCTCGGTGGCAGAGGCGGCTCGGCGGCGGCGGCGTCGCTCACGTCGGGCCGCGACGTTGCGGCGGGCACCGGCGCCGGCACCGGCGCAGGCGCCGGCGTGCAGGCCAGCGCCGAGAGGGCGAGTGCGACGCGACGGATGGCGCTCACCCCATCCAGGTCGTGTCGGTCTGCAGCTCCCACTTCATGGTGATCTTGCGCGGGCGGGTCCAGAAGCGGAAGCCGTCGAGCCCGGTCAGGTTGCCCTGCCCGAACTTGCTCTGGTTCCAGCCGCCGAAGCCGAAGGGCTCGCGGGGCACCGGCACGCCGATGTTCACGCCGACCATGCCCGCCTCGACGCGCCGGACCACGTGCTCGGCGACGGCGCCGCTGGTGGTGAAGACCGACGCAGCATTGCCGTAGGGGTGGCTGTTCTCGAGGGCGATGGCCTCGTCCAGGGTCTTCACCCGCACGACCGACAGCACCGGTCCGAAGATCTCGTCCTGCCAGGCGCCCATCTCGGGCGTCACGCCGTCCAGGATCGACACCCCCGCCCAGTAGCCCTCGGGGCCGCCCCGCTGGCCGCGGCCGTCGACCAGCACCTTGGCGCCGGCCTTCTCGGCTTCGCTGACGTAGCGCTCGATGCGCTCGCGCGCCGCGGCGTTGATCACGGGCCCCAGGTGCTTGCCGAGCTCGATCTGCCGCGCCCGCTCCACCACCGGACCCAGCACGTGTTCCACGTTGCCGACGGCGACCAGCACGCTGGCGGCCATGCAGCGCTGACCGGTGGCGCCAGTGAACGACGCCACGATGTTCTCGACCGAGAGCTTGGGATCCGCGTCCGGCACCAGGATCATGTGGTTCTTCGCTCCGCCCAGGCAGAGCATGGCCTTGCCGGTCGCCGCGCCGCGCGCGTACACCAGCTTTGCCACCTTGGTAGAGCCCACGAAGCCGATGGCGCGGATCGTCGGGTGGTCGCACAGCGCATTCACCACATCGGCCGCGCCGTGCACGATGTTGAAGATGCCGTCGGGCAGGCCGGCCTCTTTCAAGAGCTCGGCCAGCTTCATGCTGCCGAGTGGAACTTGCTCGCTTGGCTTGAGCACGAAAGCGTTCCCGCCCACGATGGCCTGCGGCAGCATCCAGAGCGGCACCATGATCGGGAAGTTGAAGGGCGTGATGCCGGCGACGACCCCGAGCGGCTCGTGGATCTCTCGGCACACGACCCCACGGCTCACCTCGAGCTGTTGCCCCGCGCCCCCGCCGTTCGGCAGCGCGGCGCCGAACTCGGCGCACTCGATGCCCTTCTCCACGCTGGCCTTCGCGTCCTCGAAGGGCTTGCCGTTCTCGTGGGTGACCAGCCACGCCAGCTCTTCCAGGTCGCGCTCCATCAGCTGCTTCAGCCGGTAGAAGATCTGAGCGCGCTCGCGCATCGGCACCTCGCGCCAGCCCTTCTGGGCGCGCTCGGCGGCCTTCACCGCCAGGTCCACGTCCTCGGCGCCGCTGAGCGGAACGCTGGAGAGGGCCTTGCCGAAGCGCGGGTTCTCGACCGGGATCGTCTTGCCCGTGGTCGATTCGCGCCACTCTCCGCCGATCCAGTTCTTGGCCGGGACATACTCCGCGAAGTCGTAGCTACGGGCGGGAAACACGGGCAGCTTGCTCATGAGCGATCGTCTCCTGTGAGGCTCGGCGCTGCCCAACCGACGAACGGGGGCGCGAGCGAGGCGCGAAGCATGACGCGGGGCTTGCCGCCGTTCAAGCCAAGAGAGGGCTCCGCCGGGGGGCCACGTGCGCCCTGAATGACTGATCAGCCGAGCACGTCGGCGACTGGGACCTCGACGTCGGTGAAGGCTTCGAGGCGGACGACGTCTCCCGGGTGGTGGATCGCCACCTCGGTGTACTCGCCGTCGATCGGGCGGGTTCGTACCTCCATGACGCCCTCGCGGAGGTTCACGATCCAGTATTCGGGCACGCCGGACTCCGCGTACAGGCGCGCCTTGATGCCGCGATCCGTCAACAGGGAAGCGTCGGCGACTTCGATGGCGCAGAGCAGAGTGCGGGGGTGCTCGCGCCGATAGTCGCCCGAGGCTGCAATCGCAACGTCGGGCTGGGGCTCCGAGGCATCGTCGGCGGCGAATGGTAGGCCGATCCGCACGGTGGCGCGTCCCACCAGCTTCGGCGTCAGGAGCTCGTTCAGGACCTGAACGGCCCAGCTGTGCGGGGCTCCGATCGGGGGCATGCGGACGATCACCCCGTGGAGCAGTTCGAGGTTCTCGTTCGCGAACGCGCCCAGCTCCACGAGCTTGTCGAATTCCGACCGTGTGAGCGACCGGATCTGTTCCGGGGCGATGGCTTGCACGTCCGACACCTCCTCCAGCTTAGCATGGCGGCCCCACATCGGCCGCGACACGGAGCGAGTTGCGGAATTCATCCCGTCACGGCTCGACCAGCTCTTTGTAGGCGTCCGGTCGCCGGTCGCGGAAGAACTGCCAGGCCTGGCGGACCTCGTCGATCAAGCCGAGGTCCAGATCGGCGACCACCAGCTCGTCTTTGTCTTCGCTGGCCTCGGCCAGGAATTGCCCGCGTGGATTCACGAAGTAGCTGGTGCCGTAGAACTTGCCGATGTTCCACGGCGCCTCGGTCCCCACGCGGTTCGAGGCCGCCACGTAGTAGCCGTTGGCCACCGCGTGGGCCGGCTGCTCGATCTTCCATAGATACTGCGACACGCCCGCGACCGTAGCGCTGGGGTTGAACACGATCTCGGCGCCGTTCAGCCCCAGGCATCGTGCCCCTTCGGGGAAGTGCCGGTCGTAGCAGATGTACACGCCGACCTTGGCGAATGCGGTCTGGAACACCGGGTAACCGCCGTTGCCGGGCTTGAAGAAGTACTTCTCCCAGAAGCCGGCCACCTGCGGAATGTGTTGCTTGCGATACTTCCCCAGGTACTTGCCGTCGGCGTCGATCACCGCGGCCGTGTTGTAGAAAACGCCGCGCATCGCCTGCTCGTAGAGCGGCAGCACGATGGCCATGCCGTGCTTCTTGGCGATGGCCTGGAACAGCTCGGTGGTGGGCCCCGGAATGCTCTCGGCCGCTTCGTACCAGCGCTTGTCCTGGCTGGGGCAGAAGTAGGGCCCGTTGAAGATCTCTTGCAGCCCCAGGATCTGCACGCCCTTCTTCGCCGCCTCTTCGATGAAGGGCATGTGCTTGTCCAGCATAGCCTGCTGGATCTTCTTCACCGGCGCGCTCTCGTCGTTGAGCGCGTTCGCACACTGGATCAATCCGCACCGAACAATCTGGGCCATGGCGCGGATGGTACTCAGGGGGCGCCGCAAGGGGCAGCGGACCGATGTTCAGTGACCCGAGATCATCGCCAGCTGCCGGCCGTCGGCCAGGGCCAGCGCCCGGGCCTTGCCGAAGCCGCTCATCACCACGTACCGATCCGTGATGCCGAACGAGGTGAAGAAGCTCCGCTCGGGAAACGCCACCTCCCACGCGCGCTTGCCGCTCGCGGCCTCGATACAGACCACGTGCAGCTCTTCCTTGTCGTTGCGTTCGTAGGCCACCAGCACCCGCCCCGCGCCCACACCGATGGCCGTGGGGTCGCCCTCTTTGGCGGCCAGCGGCTCGCTGCCTGGGACCTCTTGCGCCCAGAGCTGCCGGTCGCCGTCGAACATTGCCAGCATCGGCACGCGTGTGCCGGGCTGCCGGGTACCGACCGCCAGCGCCAGCGTCGAGCTGCCAATGGCGAACACGTCCGAGACCTGCATGGCCTTCAGGCGATCGCGGTACGGTCGCTCTTCGATCTCGAACAGGCGCGGGCCGTGGCTGGCGTGCGGTGGATCCAGGTCGATGCAGCGCGTGCCCGCTTCGTGCGCGTAGCGCGCGCCGGCCGTTGGCGTGCCCAGCGCGCCGCTTCCCAGGTCGACCGGGTAGAGCTTCTTGTCTTTGGTCAGCAGCCCGATGCCGCCCGCGTGCTCGCACAAGGCGTCGGGCAGCTCGGGCAGGGTGGTGTTGAAGACGCGCGCGCCGCTCTTCCCGTCGAAGCCGTAGAGCACGGCACCCACCGTGGCCACGAGCACGCCCTGGGCTGCGGTCGCGTGATCGGGGCGCTTGGGCAGTGCTTCGGTACGCCACAGTTGCTTGCCGGTGGTGGGATCGAAGGCGGCAAGATGCTCGGTGCTGCTCTCTCGCAGCGTGGTGAGCGTCATCGCAATGTCGGCGATGCCGTCGCCGTTGGCGTCGACGGGCAGGGGGCGCCCCCCCACCGAATAGCGATCGCCGCTTGGGCCGCGCCCGCGGCCCGTGGCCAGGAACGCCACCACGCCGGCCACCATCACGAGCGCCATCACCACGATGGCGATCAGCACCTGAGCGGGATTCTTCACGTAGTCGTCGCTGACCACGATGGTGGGTATGCCCTGCGGCACGACGGGCATGGGTGCCGTGGGGGCCCGGCGCGGCCGCTGGATGAACGACGACGTCCCGCAGAAGGCGCAGGTGACGACGTCGCTGGTCGGATCCACGGACACGCCGGCGCCGCAATGCGGGCAAGCAGCTTTCACGAGACGAGCCACACCGCGAGCCTTCTCAACAACCCCGCCGTCGTCAACCCCGGTCGTCGATCAGCGGCGCGAGCAGAGGCAAGAGACCGTTGTGCTTGATCTCGAGCATCAAGGCCATCTGCCGCCCCAGCTTGCCGGGCGGAAAGCCCTGGCGTGAGAACCAGACCAGGTACGCTTCGGGCAGCTCGTACAGCTGCTGGCCCTTGAAGCGACCGAACGGCATGCTTGCGGCGACGAGCTCACGCAAGACCTCGGGGTCGAGCTCGTGGGGCTGCATGGCTACTCCCCGCCCAGCTCGAACACCCCCGCGTAGATCGCGTCGACCGACAGCTCGGCGCCATTCGTGAGCGCCACGCTGCTGCCCACCTCGTGCACCTGGTAGCGCCAAGCCCCGTCGGCTTGGCGCTGGTAATGCTCGATCCTGGCTTCGTCCTGCGAGAACAACAGGTAGTCCACCACCGAGGGCACCCGGCGGTAGCCCTCCCACTTGATGCCGCGGTCGTCAGCCTCGGTGCTCGGTGAGAGCACCTCGACGATGGTGCTCGGGTTCTCGAGCACATCCAGCTCCCCCGGCTGGACCTGTGCCGCGCCGCAGACCACGGTGGCGTCGGGGTAGACGTAGCGCTGGCCCCGGGGGGCCGCGACCCGTTGGTCGCTGGTCAGGACGCGGCAATTCCGCCCTCGCAGCTGTGCGGATAGCTCGGCGATGACAGCCGCTGCGATCGCGTTGTGCCGCAGGCTGGCACTGGACATCGCGAAGATCTCGCCGAAGTGGAACTCGTGCTTCAGCGGCTGAGCGCGCTCCCAGGCCAGGTATTCGGTGGCAGTCATCGGAGCGCTGGGGCTCGGGGCGGTCACGCGCTCAGTGTACCCCAGTCCCCGCGGTTCGGCCTCACGCTGCGAACACCCCGAGCTCGGCCAGCGTAAGCGCCATCACCGCCGTGGCTCGCACCAGGTCGTCCACCCGCACGTGCTCGTCGGGTTGATGCGCCAGCTCGAGGGTGCCCGGGCCGTAGGCGACGCAGTGCTCGATGCCACCGAGACGCGCGAAGTGCTTGTGGTCGTAGGTCCCCGGGCTGGCCACCAGGCAAGCCGCGCGCTCGTAGACGCTGCCGATGGCGCGCGCGAGCGCCGCCACCAGCGGCGAGCCCGCGGGCGTCTGGACCGGGTGGAAGACCAGCAGATCTTCCAGCGTGTAGCGCCGCGACGGATCTTCGGACTGAGCTTTCGCCAAGAGCTGCTCGATCTCGGCCTTCGCACCAGCGAAACCCTCTTCCAGCAAGAAGCGGCGATCGAAGATCGCCTCGGCCCTGTCGGCCACGCATGGCGTCTGCGGCTCGCGACCGGCCTGGCCCCCGGAGATCGAGTTCACGTTGAGCGTGGCGTGGCGCGCGCCCTCGGGCACCACCGGCATTGCCGTCACGCGCTGGCGGAGCGCAGGCCCCAGCTCGGTGCGCGCGCGCTCGACCAGGTGCGCCAGCTGATCGATGGCGCTGACCCCCAGGAACGGCATGCTGCCGTGTGCGACCCGACCGTGGGCGGTGACCTTGAACCAGTACACGCCGCGGTGCCCAACGCAGATCCGGTCCGGGTTCAGCGGCTCGGGGATGATCACGTGGTCCACGCGAGCCTTCCGGATCACCCCTTGCTCGCACAGCCACGCGACGCCGGCCTGGCCGCCGCTCTCTTCGTCCACGCTGCCCGAGAGCTCGACGCTGCCGCGGAGGCTCAGGCCCGCACGTCGCGCGACCTCGACCGCCAGCACTGCCGCCGCGATCCCGGCCTTCATGTCGGCGGTGCCTCGGCCGAACAGCTTGCCGTCGCGGATCACGCCGGCAAAGGGGTCCACCGTCCAGCCCTCGCCGGCCGGCACCACGTCCAGATGGCCGTTCAGGTGGACCGCGGGGTGAGCGCCTTCCCCGAGCCGGCCCACCACATTGACCCGTGGGTGCTGCGCCGTGTGCTCGGGCCGGCCGACCGCCGCGTGATACGACACGGCGTAGCCGTTCTTCGCGAGCTCGCCGCCCAGGAGCTCGGCCGCGTCTCGATAGTGCTCACCGGGCGGGTTGACGCTGGGGATGCGCACCAGCCGCGCCGTGAGATCACACAGCTCGTCCCGGGCGCGCTCGGCCTCTTGGATCAGTCGCGCGGCCAGCGTCATCGCTCGATCATGCTTTGCTGCCGCTCGATGTCACCCCGGCGGCGGGTTTCGCCAGTGCCAGCGTGAGCCCGGCGTAGACCGCGAACGACAAGCCGAAGCCGACGAACCAGGCGTAGTTGTAGAGCTTCAGCCAGAGCTCGCCCACGGTGGCCCACTTCACCACGCCCAGGAAGCCCGGCAGGTTGGGCAAGATGCCCGCCGCGAGCGCGATCAGCGCGATGGGGTTCCAGCCGCCGCGGTACCAGTAGGGGCCGCTCTTGTCGTAAAGCCCCAAGAGGTCGAGCTGGGTTTTGCGCACCAGGTAATAGTCGGCGATCAGCACGCCACCGATGCTTCCGAGCAACGCCGAGTACCCGACCAGCCAGGTGAAGATGTACCCGGTCGGGTCCGACACCAGCCGCCATGGCTGGATCAGGATGCCGATCACGCCGGTGATCAGCCCGCCGGTGCGGAACGAGATCTTCTGCGGCGCGATGTTGGCGAAGTCGTTCGCGGGGCTGACCACGTTGGCGGCAATGTTGGTGGCGAGTGTCGCGACCACCAGCGCACCCAGCGCGACCACCAGCAGGACCGGGTTCTTGAAGCGGGTGATCAGGATCACAGGATCCCAGATGGTCTCGCCGTAGATCACCACGGTGGCGCTGGTCACGGCCACGCCGATGAACGCGAACAGCCCCATGGTGGTCGGCAGCCCCAGGGCCTGCCCCACGGCCTGATCGCGCTGCGAGCGGGCATAGCGCGTGAAGTCGGGGATGTTCAGCGACAGCGTGGCCCAGAAGCCCACCATGCCGGTCAGGGCCGGGACGAAGAACTTCCAGAACTGCCCCGCCTTGGGCTGACCCGCGTCGAACGCGCTGGGCTTGTCCAGCATCGGGCCGAAGCCGCCGGCGCGCGAGTACGCCCAGTAGAGCAGCGCCAGGCCCAGCACGATCAAGAGCGGGGCCTTGATGTTGAGCAAGATCCGGATCGACTCGATGCCCTTGTAAATGACCAGCATGTTCACCGCCCAGAAGGCGAGGAAGCACACCAGCTGCGGCAGGTTGATGCCGAGGAGCGGCAAGCTGGCGAGCTTGTCCCAGCTCGGGATCCACACCGTCAGGATCTTGTAGATGGCCCAGCCGCCAATCCAGGCCTGGATGCCGAACCAGCCGCAGGCCACCAGCGCTCGCAAGATGGCCGGAACGTTGGCGCCGAGCATGCCGAAGGCCGGCCGACAGTAGACGGGGAAGGGGATGCCGTACTTGGTGCCCGCGTGGGCGTTCAGGACCATGGGCAAGAGCACGATGGTGTTGCCGAGAAAGATGGTGAGCACCGCTTGCCACCAGCTCATGCCCTCGGCGATCACGCTGGACGCCAGCATGTAGGTCGGAACGCAGGCCGACATCGAGATCCAGAGCGCGGCGATGTCCTTCGTTCCCCATTTGCGATCGCCGACGCGCACCGGTGAAAGATCGTGGTTGTTGAAGGGCGAGACGATCTCACCCTCGACCTCGAACATCTCGCCCTGGCTCAGGACCTGTGGGGGCCCCGCGCTCAGCTCTTTCTCGCTCGCGACCGTGCTCATGCCGCCCGGGCCGCTCACTTCGGCGAGCTGCAGACCGCGCTGGCGGCCTGCGAGCTGTTGTTGTCGGTACGGCACTCGACCACGCCGGTGGGCGGGGTGACCGTGGCGTACACGGGCGTGGCGCCGCTCTTCACGTCGGCCGGCGCGGTGGAAAGGTCGACCACCAGCACCTCGGCCTGGGCGGCATAGAGCGGCAGCGTGGTGGCCGTGGTGGTGAGCAGGGTTCCGCTGGGCGGGTTGCCCGAGAAGACTTCGACCTTGATGCCGGGCGGCAGCGGGGCGCTGCCCAGGTTGCGCACCTCGACCAGCACACCAAAGGCGCCGGAACAGCGCGGCTTCACGCTCACCGTCGCGTCGGGGGCCGACAGCTCGCTGCCCGGCTGCTTGTTCTGGCGGAAGTTGTTCAGGCCCGCCACCGTCCAGTTCGGGACCTCTTTGCTCGGCACCGTGCCGTCTTCGGCCACGTTGGTCACGTGATAGGTGTGCTGGTTCCACACGCGCCGGGTGCGCACCCACGACTTGCTCTTGCTCTGGATCACCCGGATGCCGCTCTGCTTGGTGCCGCCGCAGTTGAAGTAGTACGCATTCGAGGCCACCACGATGTCGGCCTGGCCGTCGTTGTCCACGTCGGCCACCACCGGATACTCGATCAGGGTCCCCGTGGTGTTGCAGGTCTTCCACAGCTCGTTGCCGGTCGCCCCGTCGTACACGCGCAGGTAGATCTCGTCGGAATACACTGCCTCGGCCTTGCCGTCGCCGTTGAAGTCGAACACCGAGCTGCCCGTGGCCGCCGACGAGCAGTCTTGAGTCACGCTCTGCCAGAGCAGCGTGTCCTTGGTGGCCGTGGTCGGGGTCATCAGCTTCTTGCCGTCGAAGATCACGTAGGCAATGGAACCGGCCAGCGCGACGTCGGGGGTGCCGTCGCCGTTGAAGTCGGCGATGGTGGGTGGGCCGCCGCCGGCGGTGTGCCCGCAGGGGTTCGACGGCGCGGTCTCGTGGATGTCGAACGGGGCCCGCACCAGCTCGTAGCCGGGCGCCCCGGACTTGACGCGCCAGATGTGCATGCGCCGGCTGCCGGTAGAAGGGTCGATGCCCACGATCTCGGGCTTGCCGTCCTTGTCCAGGTCGCCCACCGCCGACCACGAAGAGGGGTGGGTCGAGTTGGCGAGCAGCGTGCCGTCGCCGCGATACGCCAGCCCGCCGTTGGTGATGTCCAGCTTGCCGTCACCGTCCAGATCCGAGACCGAGGGGATGCTCACGCCGGTGGGGAAGGCGTGCTTCAGGGTGCCGTCCTTGCCGTTCAAGATCCCGCCCTCGACCACCACCTCGACGTCGCCGTCGCCGTCCAGGTCGGCCAGCGCGGGCGCGCGGCAGCCGATGGTGGGGCTGGTCCAGATGACCTTGCCGGCGCCGTCGAAGGCGGTGACGGTCTTCCCCGAGCAGCCCACGACCTCGTTCCCGGGCTTGCCGTCGATGTTCCCACCGGCCAGCTCGCTCATGGCGTTGACGATGCCTGGCACGCTGAACTTCTCGACCACCTTCTTGTCGACGATCGAGATGGCGTGCAGGGTTCCGATGCCGACGTACGCGCCGCTGGCGAACGTCACGAACGCGATTTCGGGGATGTCGCGCTCGGTGATCTTGCCGTCGCAGTTGTCGTCGTCCAGCTGCACCACGATCGGGGTCATCATCACGTCGCTCGAGAACGGCGGCGAGGTGACGCCGCCCCAGGTGTACGTGATCTCGGGATCGAAGGCCGCGGTGCTGGGCGGCAGCTCGCACTTCGGCAAGCAGTCGGGCTTGGGCTCCGAGCCCGCGCACACCGGAGGCTTGGGCAAGCACTTGCCCTCGCCGACCACATACCCGCCGGTGCAGCTGCCGGCGTCGCCGGGCGTCCCCGCGTCGCTGCCCGAACCCAGCGCCAGCTCGCAGTACTCGCCCGCGGCGCAGTCCGAGCTTTCGGTGCAGGCCTTGCCCGGGGTCACGCACTTCTGGAACGAGCACAATTCGCCCGTGCCGCAGCAGTCGTCGCCGCAGGCGTTGGCCTTCTCGCAGCACACGTTGCCCGCGCAGATGCCGCCGTCGCCGCACGCGCTTCCGGGCTGGCAGCTCTGACTGTCGGTCGACGAATCGCCGCTGCCCCCGCCGGTGCCGCTGCTTCCGCCGGTGTTCCCAGAGCCGCCAGCGTTCGATGCCGTGCCGCCCTCGGAGTCGTCCCCGCAGCTGGCCAGCGCCACGATGGACAAAGAAAGAAACGTCGCCGCGTGGGCGAGCCCCGTGACTGCTCTCATGGCCGAAGATGATGGCACGCACGGCGCGCGCTGGCCATCGCCGCGCTAGAAGCGCGCGGCCCAGCGGTAGCGCACGCCGGCGAAACCATAGGTGCTGGCATACAGGCCCAGATCGTCTGGGCCCGAGACGACCACGGTGGCGGTGAAGAGGCCCTCGAAGTCCTTGCGGAAGCTGATCAGAGCCAGGGGGCCGACGCGCGTGGTGTGCCGCGGGCGACCCGGCGTCACCAGGTACTCGACCATCGCGCCGACCTTGGCGTCTTGGCGGTCGCCGGCGCCGTAGACGTAGCCCAGGCGCGTGCGCATCGCGAAGGGGGGGACCACCACCACCCGCATCACCTCTTCGAACACATAGGTGCCCTTCGGCGCGTCGAACCACATGGGGTGCAGCTCGAGGAAGGTCGCGCCGTGCAGCACCGGCGCGAGCACCGTGAATTCCATCTCGGTCACGGCATAGGTGGCGCGCTGATCGCTGCCGTTCAGATCGAGGTCGCGCGCGCGGTACTTCGCCTTCTTCGGCAAGTATCGCCGGTTGAACGGATAGTTCCACCGGCGCCCGATCTGAAAGTCCAGGAACGGCAAGCTCGCTCGCCACCCGGCATAGGCCGCGGCAAAGCCGTTGGTCGAGAGCAGGTAGCCGTCGAAGCCCGAAAACACCCAGAACGGCGCGCCGTAGCCCAGCGTGAGCTGCGGTCGCGCGTACACGATGCCCGCGTCGCTGGCGCTCGATGCGTAGAAAGTGTGCTGATCGGACTGCCAGGCCGAGTACTTCTGCTCGTCGTGCTCGAGGGGCGCAGCCATCGCCAGCCGGCCGAGCGACGCCACGGCCAGACCCACCGCCAGCGAACGGGATCCGTGCGCACCCACGGCGCCTCGTTACTCGGCTTCGCCCGGGCTGGCAATGGGTCAGCGTGGCGGAAGACGAGCCCCACGCGGCCCGCTCGGCGTCCACGCTCACCGCGCCGCGAGGGCGGCCAGCAGCTTGTCGTGGATCCCACCGAACGCGCCGTTCGAGAGCAGCGCGACCACGTCGCCGCGCTCTGCGCGCAGGGCCAGCGCCTGCACGATGGAGCCCAGGTTGGTGTGCGCTTCGGCGCGCGGACCCCGGCGCGAGATCTCGCTCGCCAGCTTGCCGGTGTCCAGGCGTTCCTCCGGCGTCAGGTTGTCGCGGCCGAGCGGCGCGAAGTGGACCTCGTGCGCCAGGTCGAAGCTCTTCACGTACTCCGCTTGATGCAGGTTTCGGCAGGCGGTGGCGCTGCGCGGTTCGAACACCACCAGCAGGCGCCCCGCGCCATGCTTCTGTCGCAATGCGGCCAGGGTCTCGCGGACCGCCGTGGGGTGGTGCGCGAAGTCGTCGTAGACGAACACGCCGCCGGGCTCGCCCAAGAGGTCCTGGCGTCGGCGCACGCCTTCGAAGCGCGACAGCGCGTGGGCGAGCTCGCCGAGTCGCGCGCCGTAGCCCTGCGCACAGGCCGCCAGCGCCCCGAGCGCGTTCTTCAGGTTGTGGCGCCCCGGCGACCTCAGCGCGAAGCGACCCGCCGCCACGCCCCCGGCGAACAGGTCGAAGGTGGTCCCCTCGGCCCGCTGTTCGGCGGGCGCCGCCAGCCAGTGGGGTGCCATCCCGTGCGTGTCCTCGCCCTCCAGCGCGTACCAGGCCACCGGCGCCCGCGCCGAGGCGTTCACCACCTGCACCACCAGCGGATCGGACGCAGCGGCGACCACCAGGCCCGACTCGGGAATGCCCGCGACGAACTTCCGGAACGCGTCCAGATAGCTCTCGAGCGTGGGGTAGATGTCGATGTGGTCGTGCTCGATGCTGGTGACGATCGCGACCTCTGCCGAGTAGTGCAGGAACTTGGCGGTCTTCTCGAAGAAGGCCGTGTCGTACTCGTCGCCTTCGATCACGAACGGCGCGCGCCGCATTGCCCCTTCCACGGCCAGGGCAGCGCGCGACCGCGGTGCCCGGAAGCTCTGCGCGAAGTTCTTGGGGAGGCCGCCGATCAGAAACCCCGGCTCGCGCCCGACGGCGTCGAGCAGCCACGCCGCCATGGCGCTGGTGGTGGTCTTGCCGTGGGTGCCCGCGACCACCAGTGGAGACGTCTTCGACAGCACGAACTCTTGCAGCGCGCCGGCGATGTGCGTGTAGGAGAGCCCACCCTCCATGGCGGCCACGGCCTCGGGGTTGTTCCGGCGGCACACGTTGCCGATCACCACCAGGTCGGGCCGCGGCTGAAGGTTCTTGGCGTCGAAGCCCGGCAGCGTGCGGACCCCCCAGGCTTCCAGGGCGGGGCCCATCGGCGGGTCGAAGCTGACGTCGCTGCCCGAGACGTCGTGCCCGAGCTCTCGAAGCAACCCGGCCAGGGCTCCCATGCCCGTGCCGGCGACCGCGACCACGTGAATGTGCATGCCTTCTCTCGCTCTCTTTCGCTCGGGTCTGCACCCTGCTAAACGCTTCGGCCTCTCATGAAGATCATCGAGAAGCTGGCGCCGAAGAAGCCGTCGTTCTCGTTCGAGTTCTTCCCCCCGAAGGACGAAGAAGGCAAGGAGCGTCTGTTCGAGACGGTGGCTCACCTCGCGCCGTATGCTCCGACCTTCGTCTCGGTCACCTACGGCGCGGGCGGCAGCACCCGCCGCCTGACCGTCGATCTGACCCTGCGGATCGGTCGCGAGACCGGCATCGAGTGCATGGCCCACCTCACCTGCGTGGGCGCCAGCCGCACCGAGATCCGCGGCGTGCTGGACCAGCTGCGGGACGGCGGGGTAGAGAACGTGCTGGCCTTGCGTGGCGACCCGCCGCAGGGCGCTGGCAGCTTCGTGGTCGCCGAGGGCGGCTTCGCCCACGCCTCCGAGCTGATCGAGTTTGTCCAGGCGCACTACGACTTCTGCCTGGCCGGGGCGTGCTACCCCGAGAAGCACCCCGAGGCCCCCAGCGCCGAGGCCGATCTGGCGGCCCTCGAGAAGAAGGTCCAGGCCGGCGCACGGTTCCTGGTGACCCAGCTGTTCTTCGACACCCGCGACTACTTCGCGTTCGTCGAGCGCGCCCGGGCCGTCGGCATCACCGTCCCGATCATCGCGGGCATCATGCCGATCACCAACGTGAGCCAGATCAAACGCTTCACCGCCATGTGCGGCGCCCGAATTCCCGCGGAACTGCTTGGCCGGCTCGAGGCCGTGCACGGTGACGCCCGCGAGGTGCGCCGGGTGGGCGTGGAGCATGCCATTGGCCAGTGCCGCGCCTTGCTCGAAGGCGGCGCGCCGGGCATCCACTTTTATACGCTGAACCGTTCGACCGCGACGATCGAGATCTTGGAAGCGCTGCGCCGCGCTTGATGGGAGCCCTACGAATGCTCTGGAATGAACTGTCGGACGACGCCAAGACACCCGTGTTCGAGGCGCTGGAGCGGGAGGCAGAGCGGCTCGAGCGCGACGCGATGAACCTGCAGCGGGCCGCGCAACAACTCGGGCGACCGTCGCTGGTAGAAAGCACCGAGCTCCGAGCCAATGCGTTTCGTGCCGCCATCGAGGCTCTGGGGGGCCCGAGCCCGTTCGACGCCTGAAACCCTCAGCCCCGCTTCGGCCCCTTCAGCCCATGGCGTTCGAGCTTGGTCACGAAGGTGCGCAGCGGCATCCCGATCAGCTCGGCGGCTCGAGTCTGGTTCCCGCCGGTGGCTGCCAGCGCTTCGACGATGCGCTTCTGCTCGAGATCGCGCAGCTCGTCGTCGAGCGGGCGGAAGCCGGCGGCGCTCGCGTCGGGGGTGGTCGCCGGCGCCAGGGCTGCCGCTGCGGGGGCGGTGGAGCGCAAGCGTGCCGCGACGGACTCGGCGTCGATCACCGGGCCGTCGTGAGTGGCCGCCAAGAACTCGATCACGTTGCCCAGCTCGCGCACGTTTCCGGGCCAGTGGTGGGCGGCCAGGGCTCGGCGTGCCGGCTCCGACAGCGAGAGTGGGGGCAGACCGAGGCGCGCGCGGGCGCGGGAAAGCATGCCGTCCGCGATCAGGCGTAGCTCGCCCGGGCGATCGCGGAGCGGCGGCAGCCACAGCGTCGCGCCCGCGAGCCGGTAGTACAGGTCCTGGCGAAAGCGCCCGGCACCCACCTCGTGCTCGAGATTTCGGTGGGTCGCGGCGATCACCCGCACGTCAATCGCGTGCTCGTCGACGGCACCCACCGGCACGACGCGGCCGGTGTCGAGGGCGCGCAGCAGCTTGGCCTGGGTGCCGAGCGGCAGCTCGCCGATTTCGTCCAGGAACACGCTGCCGCCGCTCGCGCTCTCGAGCAGCCCGGGCTTGTCGTGAGTCGCACCGGTGAAGGCGCCGCGCCGGTGGCCGAACAGCTCGCTCTCGATCAGCGCCTCGGGCAGCGCAGCGCAGTTGATGGCCACGAAGCGGGCCGTGCAGCGTGGCGAGAAGTGGTGCAGCGCGCGCGCGGCAAGCTCTTTGCCCGTGCCGGTCTCGCCGTGGATCAGCACGGGCAGGCTCACGGGCGCCAGCCGGCGGATCAACGCATACAGCGCCAGCATGCTCGAGTCGGCCAAGATCACCTGAACGCCGTCGAGGTCGATGGCCTCCCGCGCAGAGGGCGCGGCGGTGCTGGCTGGCTCGGAGCCGCTGGTGTGAAGCACCAGGCACGTGTGCCCGAGCTCGATCGAGTCGCCCGAAACGAGCATGCGCTGGCCGTGGACTCGCTGGCCGTTCACGAAAGTGCCGTTCTGACTGCCGAGATCCGTCAGCACCACGCGCTCGGGCTCGAGCGCGAGCGACACGTGCTTGCGCGAGACCTTGGCGTCCCGCACTCGGACACCCACCTCATCGCCGCGCCCCACGAACACCTCGCCGCTCTCGGGCAGCGGGACGACGCGGGACGACGCCGACTCGAACACCGCCAGGTAGCGCCGCCGCTCGCGCCCGCCCCGCGGTCCCGAGTGCTCGGTGGCCAGCGTCTCGCGCGGGTCCGTCACGACGAGGGTGATACGTCCGGGACGCCGCCCGGGTCAATTGCAGAGGCGCTTGGCCCAGGTGCGCACCACGAGCAGAAAGCCGATCTCGAGAGCCGAGAGGCCGACCACCAGCGCCACGCCGACGGCGAGGCCCAGTGCCTCGAGCCCCGGCAGGGCACCCGGCAGCCCGGGCACCTGATCGACGAGCGCGCCGCGCAAGGGCAGCACGACCGCCAGGTTCAAGAGCACGCTCAGCCCGACCACGACCAGTGCGATGGTGGTCGCTCGCAGCGCGAGCCTTGGCCCCCGTGGGCCCTTCCTCATCAACACCACACCGACCACCACGAAGACCGCACCCACGAGCATCAGCGTCAGGCTGTCGAGCAGCGTGGCCGCTGCCGCCGCTCGCGAGAGTAGCGCCACGTCTTCCACCGTGCTGGGCGCCACGCTGCCCCGAATGTTCGCGATGAACCCGAGCGGGTCCCACAGCTCGGGCAGCGCGGCGAACGCGGAAGCCAGTTTCCAGAGGGCAGTGACCACGCCGGCCAACAAGCAGAGCACCCCCAGCCCCTCGCTCGGCACCGGCGCGGGGGTTGCCGCCATGGCCACGGTCGGAAGCTCGGTGCCCTTCTGGGCGTCGAGCCGCTCGGTCGGTTGCGCCAGCGTAGGAATGCTCTCGCTGGCCGCCACGGACTCGAGCGTGGGCGTGGCCGACGGCCGCGCCGAGGCGAGCGTGGGCAGAGCGCGCGAGTCGGCGATGGGTCCCTGGGCCAGCGCGCGGGCGAATTCCGAAGCCGATTCAAACCGATCTTCGGGACGCTTGGCGATGGCGCGCAGGATGGCGCGGTCGACCTCGGGCGGGACGAGCTGCGGCGCCACCGCAGACGGGGCAGGGGGCATTTCGACCAGCTGCGCGTGGTAGATCGCGTCCGCCGTCTTGTGTCGGGCGAAGGGGTGCGAGCCGGCGATCAGCTCGTAGAGCACCAGGCCGGTAGCGTAAACATCCGTCGCGGGGGTCACGCGACCGCCTTCGAGCTGCTCGGGCGCCGCGAACTGGGGCGTGCCCACCATGCCGCCCTCGTGCGTCGAGAAGCGTGGGCGGACCAGGCCCGAGAGCGCGGCTTCGTCCACCACCTTCGCGACCCCGAAGTCGAGCACCTTGAGAGTGCCGTCGTCGCACAAGAACAGGTTCTCGGGCTTCACGTCGCGGTGAACCAGCCCTGCCTGATGGGCCGCCTCGAGCCCGGCCAGGGCTTGGGTGACCAGGCTCACGGCCTGGGCCACGGGGACGGGTCGGCGCCGCGCCAGCTCGGCCGCGAGCGAGCGCCCCTGCAGGCGCTCCATGGCCAGGTACGCACGTCCCGTGGCCGTGGTCCCGAAGTCACTCACCCGCACCAAATTGGGGTGTGACAGCCGCGCGAGCGCTTGGGCCTCTACCCGCATGCGATCGGCAAGATCGCCGCGCAGTGCGAGGTCGGCTCGCAGCAGCTTCACCACCACCCGCTGCGCCAACCCCACGTGCTCGGCTTCCAGCACCGTGCCCATGCCGCCTTCACCCAGCAGGGCGACGAAGCGATACGGAGTGCCGGCGAGCGCCGCCGCTCCGTCATCGGGCTCCGAGGTCATGGCGTCGCGAGTATAGCCACGGGCGCGCCTCAGGGGCGGGGTTCGGCGAGCCGGTCCGCCGCCCCGGCCGCGCGCTTGGCTGCCGGGCCGTCGCCTTCCGCGAGCGCGAGCAGCACTCCGCGCTCGCGCGCGACCTCGAGCGCATCGACGGCGGCTTCGCGCTCTGGCGGGCTGCCGGTCTTGGCCCGCGCAAAGAGCCGCGCCCTGAGGAGCGTGCGCGTGAGCGTGTGGGGCCCCGCGTCGAATTCCTGGTCCGTCAGGTGTCGGCTGAGCGTTGCGACGGCGAAATCCAGTGCGCGGCTTCCTCGCCGTTCCTGCGCCAGGGCGCGAGCGTTGGCGACCCAGCGGAAGAGCCGCCCGGTGCTCAGATCGTGCTCGGTCAGCACCTCGAGGCTGCCAGCGTACGTCACGGCCATTGCGTCGACGTTCCCTGCGCCCGTGGCGACGGCCTTGGCAGCGGCAACGCTTCCACCGAGCAGCAACGCGACCGAAGCAATGGGCGCCTCGTCCTGGTTCGAGAGCCGCTGCACCAGCTTCGCTTCGCTGGCCGCGTCGAGCGCAGAGTGGCCCAGCGCCGCAGCGAACGGCAGGCGCGTCGGTTCGTCGCCGGGGCCGAGCACGCGCGAGAGCAAGAGCGGCGTCAGCGAGGCGACGGGATGCACCTTCAACGTCACGAGCAGGCACTGCACTCGCTTCTCGGCGGCCTTGCCTGGCAGCGGGGCCCACTTCACCATCCGCTTCTCGATTTCGCGCTCGGTGGCCGCGTCAGCCACGAACCCCAGGGCGCGGCAGGCTTCGACCCGGCTCTGCTCGTTCTGCTTGTCGTCGTCGAGGTGCGCGAGCAGCTTCGAGCTCGCGCGCGCCTCGCCCCACTCGGCCATCCCGTTTGCAGCGCCAAAGGCCAGGGCTCGGACCGTCATGCCGAGCAGCGCCGTGCCATGGCTCAGCATGCCGTCCACGGTCGCGTCCAGGGGCTTGGGCTTCCGCGCGAGCTGCTTCTCGAGGATCGGCCAGCCTTTGTCATCGCGCAGCGCGCCCAGGTAACGCAGGGCCGACTGGGCGATGACCCATTTGTCCTCGAACGGCGGGAAGGCTCTGGGGCGCGGGAGAGCGCCGGTCGGATCGGCCCAGGCGCGGAGCTTCTGTCGGAGCCCCGGGTCGTCGGTCTGCATGCGTGCCAGGGCTCGGAGCCCGTTGCCGTGCGGGGCAGGCGCGGCATCGAGCCAGCGCGCCAGCTGCGCCGTCGACCCCTGGCGAATCGCCGCCAGCGCTTCCGGGTGAAGCACGGCCAGATCGCCGATCAGCCGCGCTGCCGCCACGCGCTCCGTGTCCGTGCGCCGGAGCTCGGCCTGGCCCGGGGCGTCTTCGCGGTACACGTTCTCGGGGTCCAGATCGAGCCGCGCAGCGAGCACCGGCAGGGCTCGCAAGTCCCCCAGCTCGGCGAGCGCAAACGCAGCCTGCGTGCGCCGGTGGACCCGCTCGGGGTCGCCGGGCCAGCCGGCTTCACTCTGGATGAATGCCGCGAGGGCGTCGGCGCCGCGCGGGTCGGCCAGCGCGCGAATGGACGCCAGCACCTTCTTGGCAGAAAACCAGCGGCGTTCGGCATCGGCGATCTGCTCGGCGCTTGCCAGCTCTTTGACCAGCTCGCGCGTTCCGGGCGCCGGGCGCGCTGCCTCGGAGGCGCCAGCCGTGGTGGGCTTCGGTGCCACCGGAAGGTTCACCGCGGGCACTGGAGCGGGCGCGCGCGGCTGTGGGGCAGCGCCGCACGACAGCAGCGCCCAGGCGGCGAGCGAAACCCCCATCCTGCGCGCGGCCGCCATCGCGCCCAGTATAGCGCGCTACTTGCGCACGACGACGTAGACCTTCTTCTCACCGGGAACCGAGACGCCGTGCCAGCCCTCGGGCACCTCGGGGTCGGCCCACTGCCACACGCGCAGGGCGTCGCTGGGCGAGAGCTGGATCTGCCCCTGGCCGTTCTCGATGCCGAACCGATCGTGCCAGGGCGCGCCGATCAGCATCTGACCGCTGGTCAGCTCGATGGCCCACGGCGCGTCATGGACGTCGAACAGCTCTTCGATGCCCTTCGGGTTGAACTTGGCAGCGGTCACGTGCTTGCCGCCCAGCTCGAACGTTCCCTGCGCCGTCGAGGCCGAGGTCTTGGGGTCGCCCAGCCGATCCCGCCCGGTGCTGACCAGCGTGACGAACACGGGCTTCTTGCCTTCGTAGAGCACCAGCGTGTTGGTCACGATGCTCACGTCGATCCACTTCTGATCGGCTTGCGCGAAATCCGGAAACGCATTGCGCTTGCGCACGATCAGCACGTCGCGGTGCCGCGCGTACCGGCCGTCGGCCATGCCCCAGTACTTGAGCGGCCCGACGGTCCGGAACTTCCCGGTGAGGCTCAGCACCTGGTGGTACTCGAGCGGATCGAGCTTGTCGGCCTCGCCCTTCTCGACCTGCCACGCCCGGATCCCACGCTTGACCACGAAGCCCACCGGCAGCTCGGTCTTGTCGTTCAGCTCGACGCCTTTGAACTCGCTGCCTGGGACCGGTTCGAGGTCGCCGGCCTTCACGAATTGCCCGCTGGGCATCAGCGCCAGGCGCTGCATCTTGCCTTCGGGGTCCATGGCGGTCCACGAGCCCACCACGGCCACGATGCTGCGGCGCCGGAGCTTGCCCACCTCTTTGACCGCGTTCTCTTTGCCGGTGTCGCGCTCGAGCAGCGAGCCCTCGTTCTTGAGCCGGCCGTAGACGAAGGGCGACGGTTGATCGAGCTTCGGCCCTTGCGCCATGGCCACCAGCGTCGGGTGCTTCAGATCCAGCGTGGCCGTTTCGCCAGCGCATACGAAGCCTCGGGGGCGCACCGGGTACCAGCCCCCCGGGCACTTGTCGGTGTTGTACGGCTTCTCTGCCCGTGCCACCTGCGCCCCCGCGTGCAGGTAGCCCAGCTGCTTGCCGGTCGTGGCGGGCCGGTCCATCACCGGCGTCACCTCGGCGACCGCCCCCAGCTTGGGCCCGTTCGCCGGCGGCGCCGGCACGCTGGGCACCTCGACCTCTTCGGTCTTGGAGAGGGCGGGCAGGTCGTCTTTCTTCTTCGAGCAACCGGCCGAGAGGACCAAAGCGAGCGCTCCGACCCCGAAGGGGACGCTGACGAGCATGCGGCGAGCCATGTCCTCCGGTGGCACGGCCCGGGCGCTTTGGCCCAATTTCTGACGCCGGAATCGGCCTCAGCGGACCACGCGCAAGATCGGGCAAGCGGCCCGCTGGAAGATCTCGAACGTCCGGCTGCCCATCAGCAGCCGTCCGAGTGGCGAGGCCTGATGGCTGGCCAGCACGATCAGCTCGGCCTTCCGCTCGTCGGCGACCGCCACGACCTCTTCGGCCACCCGGCCTTGTCGGAGCTCGGTCTCGACGTTCTCGACGCCCAGATCTCTCAGGCGCTGGGCCTCGCGCGCCAGCAGCGCCTCCCCCTCTTTCATCCAGTTCTTCCGGATTTCTTCCCACTCGTCCGAGCTGGCACCCACCGTTCCGACTTGCCCCCACTGATCTTCCACGTAGACCAGCACCAGCGTCGCGCCCGACATCTTGGTGATGCCCGCGGCCACGGTGGCGGCCTTGTCGGCCAGCTCGCCGGCGCCCACCGGATAGACCACGGTGGTGTAGCCCGCGCCGTTCAGCCCGGCGTGCGCCGGCCTTCGCACCAGCGCCGGGACCGCCAGCTCTTGGTCCAGCGGCTTGGCTCGGGCGCGCCCACCCTTGTCGACCCAGGTGCGCGTCCAGCGGCGCTGGGACACGCGCAGCACCACGAAGGCGACCGAGGCGAGCGCCGAGAAGGCCACGAAGCCGTACATGAACGACCCCGTGTACTGCTTCGACAGACCCATGGCGTTGGGGATGAACGCGCCGCCGAGCGCGCCGACCTCGCCGATCATGCTGCCGGCGACCGCCGTGGTGGCCGGCCAGCGCAGCGGCACCAGCTGGAAGAGCGCGCCGTTGCCCGCGCCCAGCGCCGCGAAGCAGAACATGAACAGAATGGTCGCGCCGGTCGCGGTGGACTGCGCGCCGGTGACCAGCATGCCGCCGATCACCACCACGAAGACGCCGGTCAACGTGTTGATGCCGCCCCAGCGATCCGAAATCGCACCACCCACCACCCGGATGCCGCTGCCCATCAGGGCCGCCAGCATGGTCAGCTGACCCGCCTGCACCTTGGTCACGCCGAACTGATCGTGGAAGAAGGTCGGCAAGAAGTTGGCGAGGCCGATGAAGCCCCCGAAGGTGACGATGTAGATCAGGTTGAAGATCCAGCCGTCCTTTTCCCACAAGCATTTGACGTGGTCCTTCAAGCTCTGCTTCTCGATGTCGGGCGGCTCCTTCGCGGCCACGAGCATCACCAGCATCGGGATGAGCATGAACAGCGCGCCAAAGCCGTAGACCGTCTTCCAGCCGTAGGCTTGAGCCAGGGGTGGCGCGAACAGCACGGCCAGCACGGTGCCGCTGTTGCCCGCGCCGGCGATGCCCATCGCCAGCCCCTTGTACTTCGCCGGAAACCACCCGGAGCCGAGCGAGAGCGCCACGCCGAAGCTGGCGCCGGCGATCCCCAGCAGCACGCCCATGTTGAGCACATGGCTGTAGGCCGAGACGACGAAGTAGCCGTAGCACATGGCGACGATGATCAAGCCCATCTCGACCATCGCCGCGCGCTTGCGCCCGATGTATTGCGCGAGCACGCCCAGCGGGAAGCGCATCAGCGCGCCAGCCATGATCGGCACCGAGATCATGAAGCCCTTCTGGGCCGGCGAGAGCTTGAACTCTTCGCTGATGAAGGGCGCCATGGCGCCGTTCAGCACCCAGATCGCAAAACAGAAGTCGAAGTAGAGAAACGCTGCCAGAAGCGTTGGCCAGTGGCCGGACTTCAGGAACTCTTTGATTCGCATGGCTGAACCTCGCGGGTCGTTCCACGGGTGTAGCGCCCCAGGCTTACGCGCGGCTTACGTTAAGTATTCGTAATTAAACGCGAAATTGGTGCGCCTCTGGGCGCGGCTTTAGGCGCCCAAGTGCAAGGAAATCGCGTTTTGGCTCGCCCGGGGCGCTGCGCCACAAAAGCAGAACGGCCACGTGAGCCGAAGCCCACGTGGCCGTCACACCGACCGAGGAACGCTCAGTTGTTGCGCGGGCGCGCCTCGCTCCAGGGGGTGCGGGGGTCGCGGATCGCGGTGCGGTCCCAGTTCCACATCACGCGCTGGTAGGGGCGGCTCAGGTAGTGCAGCGGAGCCACCAGAATGTGCACCAGGCGGGTGAAGGGGAAGATCGCGAAGATCAAGAAGGCGTTGATGATGTGCAGCTGAATCACCAGCGGCATGGCGCTGACGGCCGTGATCTGCGGGTCGAGCTTGAACAGAGACCAGAGGTAGGGTGAAAGGTCGGCTGCAAACCAGGAAGCACCCCAGCGGTGGGCGTAGCCGATGTAGAGCCCCAGCACCGTCTGCAACAGAATCTGCAGCTCGATGAAGACGTCCATCTTGGTGGTGACCATCTTCACGCGCGGGTTGGTCAGCCGGCGTGCGATGAGGCCGAGCAGACCCACCAGCACCGAAAGGCCGAAGGCCCAGGCAGTGACCTGCAGGATGAGCAGGCGTACCGGCTGGGCGTTCCACGCCAGGATACCGCTCGGGATCAAGAAGGCGAGCAGATGACCGAAGAACACCACCAAGATGCCCCAGTGGAAAGGCACCGACGCCCAGAACAGCTTCTTGCCCTCGAGGAACTGTGACGACAGCGAGGAGACCTTGAAGCCCGTGTTCCGGTAGCGCTGGATGGTGCCCACCAGGAAGATGACGATGGCGATGTAGGGTAGGCCTACGAAGAAGAACAGGTTCGGCAGAGTCATGTCGTACCTCTCACACGCTGGGCCCGCAGGACGACCCGCAGGATTCCATGCCCATCTCGGTGTCGATGGACTTTTCGAACGTGTCGGCCTGCTCGAGCGGCAGGCTGACCTTCAGGTTGAAGTCGGCGCGCAGCATTTCGTAGAGCGCCGAGATGACGTGCTTGTAGGCCGTCCGGAGCTCCATGTTCTCTGCGTGCTCGATGATGGTCTTGTGGTGCTTCCGGTAGATCTCTTCCTTCTTCGCGATGCGCGCGGGCTCGAACTCGCGCAGCATCTCGCGGACCGTCGGCCCGAGAATGACGCTCACCAGCTCTTCCCGAACCTCGCCGTCGCCCAGCTTGGGCAACAGACGCAGCACGTTGGGCAGGTGATCGGCCAGCTCGGCCCCGCAGTCGTTCTTGGCCCTGGTGTGCTCGTTGCTGAGCCCGGCCAAGAGCGCGCCGCGCTTGTAGTCCTCGCCGAAGAGCACGTACCCGACGTCCAGCGTGGTGATGGCCTGGATGTCGAAGGTGCGCACGAACAGCTCGGCACGCGCGTCCGCTTCCTCGGGGAGGAGGGAGGCGAAGCGCTCGACCGAGTCGGCCGCCGACGGGTGATCGGCGCGGAGGTCCACCGCGATGCGGCGAACCTCTGCGACGAAATCGGCGCCCGGAGCTTCGAAGGCGCCCGCGAGGCGGGCATACAGCTCTAGGTTCTTCGCCATCACATTCCTCGCTCGGGCTTCTGGCGGAAGCCGAAGCCGGTGGAGCCCTTCACGTCGCCCGTGAACTCGAGCATCTCGATGGCCTGCTCGCGGTGGGCCGGCGGGACGACGAAGCGGTCGTTGAACTTCGCCAGTGAGGTCAGATAGTAGATGGACTCGCACTCGTCTTTGGTGAGGTGAGTGTCCTTGAGGACCTGGTTCACCTTCGCCTCGTCGATGTCGCCGACCGTCTTCCAGCGGCGGTAGATGCGCACTGCCATCAGCTTCTTGAGCCGTTCGGCCATGGCCTTCTCGTCACCAGCGGTGAACATGCTGGCCATGTACTTCAGCGGGAAGCGCGACTGCTCGATGGTGCCCCACAGCTCTTCCGTGCTGGTGTCGTAGAGCCAGTTGTCGGTCCAGGTCTTGGCGATGGGGTTCAGCTTCGACTTCTGAGCGCCGTCCGTCTCGGTGACCGAGGCCATGACCGGGAGCAACGGCGGTACATAGAACAGCATCGGCAGCGTGCGGAACTCGGCGTGCAACGGCAGCGCCATGCCCCACTCCTTGACGAACTTGTACGTCGGTGAATTCTGCGCCGCCTTGATCGTCGAGTCGGGCACGCCGTTCTTCTTGGCAGCCGCGATCACCTCGGGGTCGAACGGGTCCTGAATGATGTCGAGGTGAGCGTTGATCAGCTCGTTCTCGGGCATGCTCGCGGTCTTCTCGATCTTGTCGGCGTCGTACAGCATCACGCCCAGGTAGCGGATGCGGCCCACGCACGAGTGCATGCAGGCCGGCGCGTAACCGGCTTCCATGCGCGGGTAGCACAGGATGCACTTCTCGCTCTTGCCCGAGTGCCAGTTGTAATACGACTTCTTGTACGGGCAGGCCGTCACGCACATGCGCCAGGCGCGGCACACTTCCTGGTTGATCAGGACGACGCCGTCTTCGCCGCGCTTGTAGATCGCACCCGAGGGGCACGACGCCACGCAGCCTGGGTTCAGGCAGTGGTTACAGATGCGCGGCAGGTAGAAGAACGCCATGCGCTCGAGCTGGAACATGGCTTCCTGCTCGGCGGGGCTCAGCTTCTTCAGGTTCGGATCGTTGCGCGCGTAGTCCGGCGTGCCACTGAGATCGTCGTCCCAGTTCGGACCCATCTGCACGTCCATCGGCTCGCCCGTGATGAGCGAGACCGGACGCGCGGTGGGCTGATCGTCGCCGGGCGGCGCCTCGATCAGGTTCAGGTAGTTGTAGGTGAAGGGCTCGTAGTAGTCCTCGACCGACGGCAGGTAGGGGTTGTGGAAGATGTTGGCGAGGCCTTTGCCCTTGCCGGCACCCTTGAGGTGGATCTTCCCGTCGTCGCCGCGCTCCCAGCCACCCTTGTAGATGTCCTGGTCTTCCCACTTGCCGGGGTAGCCAGTGCCAGGCTTGGTTTCGACGTTGTTCCACCACTGGTATTCGACGCCTTTGCGGTCGGTCCAGATGTTCTTGCAGGCAATGGAACAGGTGTGACAGCCGATGCACTTGTCGAGGTGAAAGACCATCGAGACTTGAGCTCTGATATCCATTTTCGTTTTCTCCCGTGGTCTCTCAGAAGATTACCGTCGTCATCTTCTTGACGAAGACGTGGGTGTCGCGGTTCGGCGCGATCGGGCCCCAGTAGTTGAAGTGGTAAGAGAACTGGCCGTAGCCGCCGTTCAGGTAGTTGGGCTTGAGGTGGACGCGGGTGAAGCTGTTGTGGCCGCCGGCGCGCTTGTTGCCACGCACCTGCGACTTGGGGATGCCCACCGTGCGCTCGGGCACGTGGTACACGATGCACACGCCCTTGGGGATGCGTGAGCTGACGCTCGCGCGGGTGCAGTACACGCCGTGGTCGTTGTAGACCTCGACCCAGTCGTTGTCCTGGATGCCCAGCGCCTCGGCGTCTGCCTCGCTCATCCAGCACGGCTCGCAGCCGCGCGAGAGGGTGAGCATGCGGTGGTTCTCCATGTAGGTCGAGTGGATGTGCCACTTGCCGTGCGGGGTGAGACAGTTGAGGGCGATGGACTCGCCGGTCTTCATCGTCTCTTTGAGGTCGCCGTAGGCCTCGGGCTTGGGCGAGGGCTTGTACGTCGGCAGGTGCTCGCCGTAGGCGATGTAGAGCTCCTGATCGAGGTAGAAGTGCTGCCGGCCGGTCAGCGTGCGCCAGGGCACGAGCTTGTCGTAGTTGTAGGTGTACGGAGCGTAGGCGCGGCCGTTGTTCATCAGGCCGCTCCACAGCGGCGAGGTGTTGTAGCGCCGCGGCTGCGCCTGCAGATCCTCGTAGGTGAGGTGCACGTCCTTGCTGCCCTCACCGAGGTCGGCGAGCTTCAGGCCCGTCTTCTTCTCCATGTTCTCGTAGGCGCGGACGTTCAGCTTGCCGTTCGTCAGCGTCGACATGTGGAGCAGCACGTTGGCGGCCATCGTGTCCTCGCGCAGCGAGGGCAGCACCTTGCCGTCGACGACCTCCTTCGGGAAATGGTTCGAGCTGACCATCTCGTCGTAGGCGTCGTCGCACATGTAGTGGTTGCCGTGGCCCCCGAGCCCGCTCTTCTTCACCAGCTCACCGAAGCTGATGAAGTCCTCGTAAAGCCGGGTGTAGTCGCGCTCGACGACGCTGATCTTGTGCATCGTCTTGCCGGGCACCGCTTCGCACTCGGCCAGGTACCAGTCCTTGACCGTGGGCTGCGTGATCTCGTCGGCGCTGTCGTGGGACAGCGGCGTCGCGACCACGTCTTTGAGCTTGCCGGGCATCTTCTTCTTGGCCAGGTCCGCCGTGGCCTTGGCCAGCGCCTTGAAGATCTCCCAGTCCGACTTCGACTCCCACACCGGCGCCACCGCCTGCGACAGCGGGTGGATGAACGAGTGCAGGTCGGTGCTGTTCATGTCCGCCTTCTCGTACCAAGACGCCGCGGGCAGCACGATGTCCGAGTAGAGCGCCGACGAGTCCATGCGGAAGTTCAGATCGACGATCAGGTCCATCTTTCCGACCGGGGCGACCTCGTGCCACTTCACCTCTTCCGGGTGATCGCTCGAGTCCTTGGCGATCGAGTTGTGGTGCGTTCCGAGGTAGTGCTTGAAGGCGTATTCGTGGCCCTTCATGCTGCCGGTGATGGCGTTGCCACGCCAGATGTACCAGACGCGCGGATGGTTTTCGGGGGCGTCGGGGTCGCTGATCGAGTACGCGAGCTCTTTGCTCTTCAGCTTCTCGAGCACGTACTGCTTGATGTCGTCGTCGGTCTTCGCACCGCCCTTCTCCTGGGCTTCCTTGGCCAGCTCCAGCGGGTTCTGGGCGAACTGCGGGTAGAACGGCATCCAGCCCATGCGCACCGCACGGAAGATGGTGTCTGCCGTGTGCAGCTTGGTCCACTCGTTCTTCGGCACCGCGTTGTACTTGGCGTAGTGCCCGTCGTAGCGGTACTGGCAGGTGTTGATGTAGTGCCAGAGCGGCGCCTGCTGCAGGCGGCTGGCGGCGATGTGGTCCTTGGCGAAGGCGATGCACGCCCACGAGTCGACCGGAGCGAGCTTCTCTTGCCCGACGTAGTGGTTGAGCCCGCCGCCGTTCCTGCCCACGCAGCCCGACAGCATCAGCGCCATGGCGCCGGAGCGATACATCAGGTTGGCGTGGTACCAATGGTTGATACCCGCGCCGATGATGATCATGCACTTGCCCTTGGTCGTCGCGGCGGTGTGCGCCCACTCGCGGGCGAACTGCAACACCGTCTTCGAGTCGACGCCGGTGAAGATCTCTTGCCAGGCGGGCGTGTAGGCGGCGTCCTTGTCGGTGTAGTCCTTCGGGTAGTCGCCGGTCAGGCCGCGGCTCACGCCGTACTGGGCCATGATCAGGTCGTAGACCGTGGTGACCGCGACCTTGCCGTCGGTGGTCTCGATGTAGCGCACCGGGACGTTGCGGACGGCCTTCTTGTCGAGGCCGTATTCCACGAACTCGGTGGGCAGCGTCTCGTCGCGGTTACCCAGGAGGGTGAGGATCGGGTCGTACGGCTTGTCGTCGACGCCGTTCTCGAACTTCATGTTCCACTTGCCGGTGGCGCTCTTCGCCCAGCGGTAGCCCATGGTGCCCTTGGGAACCACCAGCTCGTTCGACTTCTCGTCGATGTTCAGGAACTGCCAGTCGCCGTTCTCGATGTCCTTGTACTTGGCGACCTCGTTGGCGCGCAGCAGGCGACCGGGGACGTAGTGATCGCCGGACTTCTCGAGCTTCACCAGGAACGGGCTGTCGGTGTACTGCTTGCAGTACTCGATGAAGTACGGGGTCTGGGTGTCGTGGTGGAACTCTTTCAGGATGACGTGCGACACGGCCATCCAGAACGCGCCGTCGCTGCCCGCGTGGAGCGGCACCCACTGGTCGGCGTACTTGCACACCTGGCTGAAGTCGGGCGAGAAGACCACCGCCTTGGTGCCGTTGTGGCGTGACTCGGCGAAGAAGTGGCAGTCGGGCGTGCGCGTCATGTTGAGGCACGCGCCCATGTCCGCGATCATCTTGGCGTTGTACCAATCGGCGCTCTCGCACACGTCCGTCTGCTCGCCCCAGATCTCGGGGAACGCGGTCGGAAGGTCGCAGTACCAGTCGTAGAAGCTGAGGTTCGCGCCGCCGAAGAGCTGCAAGAAGCGCCCGCCGGCCGCGTAGCTGAGCATCGACATCGCCGGGATCGGCGAGAAGCCGAACACCCGGTCCGGGCCGTACTTCTTGGCGGTGTGAATGTTGGCCGCCGCCATCAGCTCGAGCACGGTGTCCCAGGTGGCGCGGCGATAGCCGCCCTTGCCGCGGGCCTTCTGATAGGTCTCGCGCTTCTTCTGGTCCTTCTGCAGGTTCTCCCATGCCTTCAGCGGGTCGCCGTCGGCCGCGCGCTTCTCGCGCTCGAAGGCGTCGAGCAGCGCGCCGCGGATCAGCGGGTACTTGATGCGCAGCGGGCTGTAGAGGTACCACGAGTACGAAATGCCGCGCTGGCAGCCGCGGGGCTCGTACGGCGGCAGCTGGTCGTCGAGCAGCGGGTAATCGAGCTGCTGCGTCTCCCACACCACGATGCCGTCCTTGACGTGGATCTGCCAAGAGCAGCCCCCGGTGCAGTTCACGCCGTGCGTGCTGCGGACGATGCGATCGTGCTGAAAGCGGTTGCGGTAGAACTCTTCCCACTTGCGCGTCTGGGGCGAGATGATGTCCTGGATCCAGCTCATGGCTTCAAATCTCCGTCTCGAGTGACTGGGGTTCTGTGAGCGTCAAGTGGCAGCGCCTACTGGGACTTCACCTGGCGGTCGAAAATGGCTTGGTTGACCGGGCCGGGCTTGCGGCGGCGCCAGGCGAACGAGTAGAGGCCCATCAGCACGATGAACATGCCGGTGCCGCCCAGGACCAGCTGATTGCCGTAGTCCTTCGGGGTCTGCATCGCGCGCTTCTTGTCCACGTCTTGCAGGAAGCCGACCAACGCGCGGCTCTCTTCCGGGGTGATCGGCGCGTCTTTGTAGGCGGCTTCCATCACCGGGAACGGGGGCTTGCCGAGGATCGCGCCCACGCCCGTGCCGCCGACGCGGGTGAAGACCTCGGTCAGGTCCTTGGCCAGCACGCCGCCGCCGATCACGGCGTCGTTCGTGACGTGGTGGCACGAGTTACAGGCCGCGCCGCCGTTCTTCAGACGAACGATGCCCTGGAAGAGCTCGCCCCCGAGCTTGATCTCGGCCGGGGTGGCCGGCGCCATGACCGGCGCGGCGCCGCCGCCGCCGCCGCCCTTGATGTACTCGAGGATCTCCTTGATGTCGGCTTCCGAAAACTGCGCCATGTCGGGCATGGGCGTCTTGTTGTATTCGTTGAACACCTTCACAGCGTCGGGATCGCCGGAGTTGATCATCGTCTGCGACGACTTGATGAACTTGAGCAGCCAAGCCTCGCTGCGGCGATCGGTCACGCCCTTCAGGTCGGGACCGACGCGCTTGCCACCGCCGATGCTGTGACAGCCGGCGCACACGCTGTTGAACTTCTGGTCGCCGCCGGCGGCCTGGGCCGAGCCCACGTCGAGCGAGAAGACCAGGGCCAGAGCGGCGCCCGCCACGAGCGTGCGCCAGAGCGTTTTCAGATTCATCGTCAGGCCTCCGTAGGGCGGCGACCCTGCAGGTTTCGCCGCGGCTCGTGGGGGCATACCGCCCCCCTCTTACACGGGGCTTACGTGCCAGCCGGCCGATCCGGCCCGTCGGCGGGGCGTCGAGGACGAAGGATGGGGCGGGTTTGCGGGTCGAATGACGGATGTCAGCCGCTCAGCGGGGCGCGGGCGGTGGGCGGCTCGACAGGCGGAAGGCCCGCCGACGGAACTCTTCGAGCTCCCGCGACGGCGCCGCCCCGAGCTCGCGCTCCAGGATCTTGCGGAACTCGTCGTATTGTGCGCGCGCTTCGCTGGGGCGACCCATGTGCACCAGCAGATCCAGGAGCGCGATCAGCAGGTCTTCGCGGTAGGGGGCCATCCGCGCGGCGCGCCGCATCAGCTCGAGCGCGCGCTCGGTGTTGCCCTGACCGGCGTGCACGCTGGCCAAGCGCTCGAGGGCGGTCACCTGCTGCTCTGCCAGCTCACGACGCTCTATCTCGCACCACTCGGCGTAGGGCTCGTCGCCGAACAGCTCTCCGCGATAGAGGGCCACGGCGCGCTCGAGCGCGTCGATGGCCTTGGGGCTCGGGTCGTGGATGGCGCGCAGGCCCCGGTTCGAGAGCGCGCGGTAGCGCAAGAGGTCGATCTCGAGCGGGGCCTCGAGATCCAGGTAGTAGAGCTCGCCGCGATTCCGCACGTAAAGCCAGCTGCGTTCGGCGCGGTGCGGCTCGATCACCGACCGCAGCGCGTGCACCACGCCGTGCAGCCGGTTCGCACCGCTGGTCGGGTCGGCATCGGGCCACAGCTGATCGATCAGATAGTCTTTGCTGAGTGGCGTGCCGGCCTTGAGCGCCAACAGCTTGAGCAGGCTCAGGGCCTTGCTGCGCGGGAACTGCTCGGCGGGGATGAGCGCCCCCCGCTGAACCACCTCGAACGGACCCAGGCAGCGCAGCTCGAGCTCGGCCACGGGTGCGCTCGCGATCGCGACGTCGTCGCGCTTCGGGTCCAGCTTCAGCCCGGGATGGGCGCTGGCCAGGTGGATGGCCGCCTGCTGGGACATCACGAGCAGCGGCACCAGGCCGGCGCTGGCATTGGCCTCGCCCTTGCGGCCCAGATCGAGGGTGACCAGCCCGTGGAAGCGGCCGTTTTCCATCAGCGGCAGGCAGCACGGGCTGACCACCCGGCGCGGCACGCCACGCCGGCACGGGACCGGCCACGCGCGCCGCCCACGATCGGCCGCAAACCCGTGGCCTTCGAGCACCGACGGGCACTCGGCCCAGGCTCCCCCTTCGGCGTGGGCGCACAGCAGCGTGGCCGGGCCGCTGGACACCACTCGCGAGGGCAGGCCGCTCTCGGGGTCGACCAGCGCGATGCTGCCGTAGTTGGCGTCGGCGCGCTTGCGGATACACTCGAGCAGCTCGCGCAACTGCGCCGGCGAGCCCGCCTCGTGCGGCGCGCACGCTTCGTCCACGGCTTGGCGCAACGCCGAGAGGCCCGCGCGCACCGCGCTGGCGATGGGCACGGCCGCTTGCTCGAGCAGGTCGACCGCGCGGTGCGCCGGGAAATCGGCGCGGCGCGAGAGCAAGTGGATCGACCCGAAGGACCCCCGCGGTTCGCTGAGCGGCGCGCAAGCGTACGACTTGATGCCCTTGTCGAGCACCCGCTGCCGCAGGTAGCGCGGGTCGTCGGCCAGGTCGCCCTGCTTGAAGAACGAAGACCCGGTGGCGGTGACGATGCCCGGATACCCCGAGCCCGGCTCGAAGCGCGTACGCTCGATCAGCGCTTCGCCGTCGAGCCCCACCCACACCGACAGCAGCACATCTTTGCCGTCGGGCTCGGTGAGGAAGAGCTCACAGTCGTCGGCGCCCGCCGAGCTGCGCAGCGTCTCGAGCGCAGAGGTCAGGCTGCCGAACAAGTCATCCGGCGACAGCCGCGCGGCGACCGCGGCCACCACCGCCGGCACGTCGAACTCGTCGGCGCTGCGGGCGGCTGCCAGGTTCCTCTCGACGACCTCGATCAGCGCGGCGTTGTCGAACGGCTTGGTCAGGTAATCGCTGGCACCCTCTTTCATCGCCTCGACCGCCGAGTCGATGCTGCCGAAGGCGGTGATCAGCACGACGCGCGTGCGTGGCCAGCGCTGGCGGATCTCGGCCAAGAGCTCGACGCCGTTCATGTAGGGCATGCGGATGTCGCTCAGCACCAGGGCGTATTCCTGGTGGTCGAGCTCGGTCAGCGCCTCGCCGGCGGAATACGCGACCTCGACGCTCAGCGGGAGCTCGCCCAGCAGCATGGCGATGCCGTCTGCCATGTCGCGGTTGTCGTCGACGACCAGTACCCGGGTCTCGTTCACGCTGGCAATTCCATGGCGCGGGCCGCGGCGCTCGGCAAGAGGATGCGGAAGGTCGTACCGCGGTTGTCCGCGCTCTCGACGGTCATTCGGCCGTTGTGGGCCTTCACGATGTTGTCCGCGACCGCCAGCCCCAGGCCGGTTCCCGTGGGTTTGGTCGTGAAGAAGGGCTGGAATATCTGCGCCAGCTGGTCCGGGTCGATCCCGCTCCCGGTGTCGCTGACCTCGACCACGCGCGCGGTCGCGTCGCGGTCTTGGGTTTCGTAGGCCCGGATCGACACGCGGTCCCCCTCTTGCGAGGCCTCGATGGCGTTCAGCGCCAGATTGAGCACCGCCTGCCGCAGTTGCCCCGCGTCGCCCTCGGCCCAGAGGGGCGCTGTGTTGGCGCGGCTCTCGTCCGCGACCACCACGCCGTATTTGGCGGCCACCGGCTCGACCGATTGAGCGACGTCTTTGCAGAGCAAGCGCAGATCGACCAGCGCGTGCTCGGGGGTGCGGGGGCGCGCCAGCTGCAAGAGGTCGCCGGTGATCTTGCGGCAACTCTCGGCGTTGCGGCGGATGGTCTCGAGGTGCTTCTCGATGGGGCTTCCGGGCGGAAGCTTGGCCAAGGCGTGCTGCGCGTAGAGCGAGACCACGCCGATCGGGTTGTTGATCTCGTGAGCGACGGCCGCGGCGATCTTGCCCACCACCGCCATGCGCTCGTCGTGCATCAAGTGGCGCTCCAGCGCCAGGCGATCGGTGATGTCGCGGGTCACGGTCACCAGGCCCAGCGGGGCCTCGTGCGGGTCGCGCACCACGGCGCAGGTTGCTTCATAGCTGCGGCCACCCCGCTCGAACGCCGGCTGCGTCACTGCGTCACGCCCCCGGGCCACCGAGTCGAAGACCGCCGTCAGCGACTCGGGACCGAAAGGGTCGTCCCCGCCGCGCCTCAGCTCTTTCGCTCGATCGTTGCTCAAGAGCAGGCGGCCCTCGGGATCCGAGAACGTGACCGCGTCGCCCATGCAGTCGATGATCGACTGCAGGCGTGAGCGTTCGAGCTCGACGGTGGCGCGCGTCTCGGCAAGCCGCTCTTTCTCCAGCGAGAGGTCGTCCACCGTGCTCGCCAAGCGCTGCTCGCTGTCGTGGAGCCGCGCCGTCAGATAGCGCGCGATGTACGAGCTCGAACCCAGCATCAGGCCGAGCCCCCCGAGCACGCCCAGCGACCAAGGGCTCAGGCTGCGCGCGACGCAGGCGGCCTCGTTCTCGCGCAGGCAGTGGTGAGGCAGCCACCCGGCGCCCTCGCCGACCACCACCACCAAGGCCAGGGCCACCGCGACCAGCGACAAGGCCGACGCGGCGCGGGGGCGAAGCACGATGTTGGCGTTGATGATGTGCAGCACGAAGAGCGATAGAAAGGGGTTCTCGACGCCGCCCGAGAAGTGGACGAACGCCGCCAGCGCCAGGCAGTCCGCCACGATCTGACCCGCGAAATGCGTGAGCCACGGCAGGGCCGAGCTCTGCCCGAGCAGCGAGAGGGCGGCGTTGTAGAGGGCCAGGCCGGCCAGCACCGTCCAGAGCGCGGGCACGGACCCGGCCGGAAGCAGACCGAGGAGCGGCCCGGTGACCCCCAACACCAGCGCCACGCCCAGGACGGCGATCCAGCGCAGACCCACCAGCCATCGGAAGACGGCATTGCTCGGCTCGGAGCCCGACAGCGGCGCGACCCCCCAGCGAGAGATCGCGTCGCGCAGTGTCCTTCCGGCCGTGGCCACGGGCGCGCGGGCGGGCATTTGCCGCGAGGGTGCCACCCGGCCGGCGCCCGGGCAAGCCGCGCTCAGTTCCCGGCGGGGTCCTGGGCGTCGCTGCCCTTCGCTCCGCGCGCGCGGACCGCGACGGCCAGCCACAAGATGCACACCACGCCGGTGGCGAAGAGTGCCATCCAGGTGGTGGTCCAGAGCCCGATGGTGTCCAGCAGGTAGCCGAACAGCACCGGGCAGAAGAAGCCCCCGAGCCCGCCGATCACGCCCACCGTGCCGCCCACCACGCCCACATTCTTGGGGAAGAAGTCGGCAATGTAGCGATACACCGACGCCTTGCCGATGCCCATCGCGATGCCGATCACGAACACCAGCACGGTGAAGATCCAGACGTTGGCCTGGAAGTAGATGTGCGTGACCCCGCGGGCGAGCAGCTGGCGCTTGATCACCGGGTCGCCCACCTTGACCACCGGCTCGTGCCACGAGTGGATGACCGGCATCACCACCAGCTCGCTGTCGCTGAAGACGCGCTTGGCGGACTGCGGCATGACCTTCAGCACGAAGTCCGTTTCACCGACCCGTACCGAATCGGTGCCGACGGCAGTGACGGTCCCGGCGCGCGTGGCCATGACCCCCCGACCCGGCGACTCGACGTCCATCTTCGGGAAGAACAGCAGCGCGCAGCACGCCGAGGTGATCACCAGCACCCAGAAGGTGACGGCTCGGGCGCCGAAGCGATCGCTGAGCCAGCCGCCCAGGGCGCGGATCACACCCGACGGCCCCGAGAAGATCGAGGTCATCAGGCCAGCGGTGACCAGCGACATCGAGTAGACGTTGGTGTAGTAGGGCACCAGCCACTGCGCGAGGGCCACGAACCCGCCGAACACCAGGAAGTAGTAGAGGCCGAAGCGCCAGACCCGGGTGCTCTTCAGCGGCGAGAGCATGTCGCCCAGGCGCTTGCTGACGCTGCCCTCGGGCATGCGGTTCACGGTGGTGACGTAGAACAACACCGCCATCAGCACGAGCACCGCGGCGTACAGCTTGGGCAGCGTGCGCCACGCCTCGAGCTGGGTGCCGCCCCCGGTCAGCCAGCGCAAGAGTGACGGCGCGCCCAGAGTGGTCACCGCGGCCCCTGCGTTGCCGGCGCCGAAGATCCCCATGGCCGTGCCCTGCTGGTGCTTCGGGAACCAGACGGCGGTGAAGGCGATGCCCACGGCGAAGCCCGAACCGATCGAGCCGAAACCCAGGCTGCACAGCAGAAACCCCCAGAACCCGCCGACCGAGCCCAGCAAGAACATCGGAACCGCGGCCAAGAGCAAGAGGCCGGTGAACACGGGGCGCCCGCCGTAGCGGTCGGTGAGCACGCCGATGGGCAAGCGCAGCACCGAGCCGGTGAGGACCGGGATGCCGATCAGCGTGCCCATCTCGCTACCGGTCCAACGGAACACGCCGTTGTCCGCCAGGAAGGTGACCAGCACGCCGTTCAGCATCCACGCGGCGAAGCAGACGGTGAACGCCAGCGTGCTCATGGCGAGAGCGGTGTGGGCCTGTCGACGTTCGGTCATGCTAGAAGCGAGGTCGGAAGGCGGCCATTACGACGGGCATTCGCAGCCTTTGCGAGTGTAAAACCACCAGTTGATGCCCACCGCGATCACGAAGAAGGCCACCGCGCCGAGGAAGAACGGCGCTGCCGACTTGAACCCTGTCGCCCGTTGCGTCGACGAGATCACTTCCCCGATGGCCATCGCGAACAGAAACGGACCGTAGGCAGCGACCGCGCCGGTCCAGCCCAGCACCTGGGCGCCTTGGCGTGGGTTGTGCGCAAAGATCAGGGGGAACTGCCGAAAGGTCGAGGCGTTACCGATCCCCGAGAAAAAGAAGATGCCGAGCATCAACCAGACGAACGTGCTGAACGAGGCGAGCGAAGTGGGGGCGAGCGCGCCCGTGTACCAGAGCGCGACACAACAGACGATCTGACCGACGCCAGAAACCTGGGTGAGGATGGCCCCGCCAACCTTGTCGGCGACGAACCCGAACACGACGCGCATTGCCGAGCCGATCAGCGGGCCGTAGAAGGCGTACTTCAGCGGGTCGGGCGCATCGGGAAACCCGCCATACAGGCTCTTGATCAGCATCGGAAACGCTGCCGCGAAGCCCGAGAACGACCCGAAGGTCATGATGTAAGTGATGGTGCAAAACCAGGTGTGCTTGTTCTTGAAGATGTCGAGCTGCTCGCGAAATGATGCCTTCATGGGCACGCTGCGCAGTCCGAGCCAGCAAGCGACCCCGACGACCACCAACAGCGGCACGTACCAGTAGACCGAGTTCTGGAGCCAGATGTTGCTGGTCTTGCCCGCCTTGGTGAGGGTCTGTGACGCGCCCGTCACGGTGCTGAGTGCGGCGACCCCGACGATCCACGGTGTCACGAACTGCGTGAGGCTGACGCCGAAGTTGCCGATGCCGGCTTGCAGGCCCAGCGCCGTTCCTTGCAGGCGCTTGGGAAAGAAGATGCTCGTGCTGGGCATGTGCGAGGAGAAATCGCCTCCACCGAAACCCGCCAGGAAGCAGAACAGCATGAACACCCAGTAAGGGGTGTCGAGGCTGACCACTGCCATGCCCAGGCCTACACAAGGGATGAGCTTGAGGAACGTCGCGACGCTGATCACCTTTCGCGTGCCGAAGATGGGGATCAGAAAGGTATGAATGATGCGGAACGTGCCGCCCGCGAGGCCGGGCATGGCCGCGAGCCAGAACAGCTGGCGCTCGTCGAACTTGAAGCCGATGGCTGGGAGTCGAACGACGAGCGCGCTCACAACGAACCAGGTCGCGAACGACAGTGTCAGCGCGGCCGTCGTCAGGATCAGCGTGCGCCAGGCGATCCTGCTTCCGGTCCGCTCCCAGAAGCCCTCGTCCTCTGGCGTCCACTCTTTCAGCCAGTCGCCATCGGTTTGGGCCTTGCTCGCTTCGGCGCTCATTGGGGTCTCCTTGGGGGCACCCCCTTACTGCACCCCCGCGCTTACGCGGGGCTTACACCCCATTTCGCGCAAGCTTTGCGGGTCATCGAGGTCTAGATTCCGCAGCATGTCGTCTCGCGATCTGGCCGCGTTCCTTGCCGAAGCCGCCGCCATCGTGGGTGAACACCACGTGTCGGCAGACCCCGCCGAGCTCGAGCGGCTGAGCACCGCCACCTTCGCCACGCCCGGGCGGGTGCTGGGCCGCGTTCGGCCGGGGAGCGTGGCCGAGCTCCGCCAGCTGCTGCGCCGCGCCACCGTCCCGCTGTACCCGGTGAGCGGCGGCAAGAACTGGGGCCTGGGCTCGAAGGCCCCACCCCGCGACGCGGTGCTGCTCGATCTGGGTCGCCTGAATCGCATCGTTGCCTTCGACGAAGAGCTGGCCACCGTGACGGTCGAGCCCGGCGTGACCTTTCGCCAGCTGTACGAGTTTCTGCGCCAACGCGGCTCTCGGCTGTTCGCGGCCACCACTGGCGGCAGCCCCGACGGCAGCGTGGTCGCCAACGCGCTCGAGCGCGGCGACGGCTCGGGGCCCAACGGCGACCGCGCGCTGCACCTGGCCGCGCTCGAGGTGGTGCTCCCCACCGGCGAGCTGGTGCACACCGGGTTCGACCGATTCGAGAATGCCAGCTGCGCGGCGCTGCACCGCTTCGGCGTGGGCCCGGCGCTGGACGGCTTGTTCACCCAATCCAACCTCGGGGTGGTCACGCGCGCCACGATCTGGCTCTCGCCGTTGCCGCGCTTCCTTGGCGCGGTGCGCTTCTCGATCGAGCGGGACGAGCAGCTCGGGCCGCTGCTCGACGCCATCCGGCGACTGCGGCTCGACGGCACGCTGCGCTCGGCGGTCGGGGTCTGGAACGACTATCGCGTGCTCTCGGTGGCCGAGCGTCACCCGGGCCCGCTGCCGCTCTCGCGCCAGGCGGTGGCCCAGCGGGTCGGGCAGCGGTGGTTCGGCCTGGCCTCGGTCTATGCCGGCAGCCGCAAGCTGGGCGAAGCAGCCGTCGACCACGTGGAAGCCGAGCTGCGGCCGCACGTGAGCTGGCTCGAAACCCGCGTGGCGAGCGGCGACCCGCGCGCCGGCCAAGAGCTCTTTCCCACCGACGATCCGGCGTTCGCGTTCCTGCAGGGCGTGCCCCACGAACAGAGCCTTCGCAGCCTGTATTTCCGCAAACCGGGCGCGCTTCCAAGCGACCTGGATCCCGACCGCGATCGGGTGGGGGCGCTCTGGGTGTGCGCCGCGCTGCCGCTTCGCGGCCCGGTGATCGCTCGCGCCGCGGCGAGCATCGAGAGCGTGATGCACGAACACGGATTCGATCCACTGCTGGTGCTTCTGTGCCACACCGAGCGCACGCTGCAGCTCTTGCCGATGATCGTCTTCGACCGCGACGAGCCGGGCGCCGACGCACGCGCTCTCGGGTGTCACGAAGCGCTGGTCGCTGGGCTGGCGCTCGAAGGGCACCTGCCGCAACGGCTGGCGTTGCCCGCGATGCAGTCTCTTCCCGCCCCGCGCGACGACTTCGCGGCGGTGCTCGAGCGCCTGAAGCGCGCGCTCGACCCGGCGGGGGTCCTGGCGCCTGGGCGGTACGCGCCGTCTTGGGAGCCTGCCGAGGTGACGAGCACCGACCGCGGCAGCCGATCAGCCGCGGGCAGCGCGTCCGGTGGTCGCTGAACTGGGGCGCGAGGCCCGGTTGAGCCTGTGGTGGACAGCGCGCACGCGGTGACTCAGCGGGCTCAGCCGGGCGACCTACGGGCTGGCGCTCGGCTCGGCTCGTTTGCAGCTCCAGTCGCCGTCGATGATGGGGAGGCCGCGATCGGTGAAGGATCTCAGCGGACAATAGACACGACCGCCGGATTCGTACAAGCACGCCGGGCGCGCGTCTGAGCGCAGTTTCCCGCACAGACACCAGCACACTCGCTGGGCCGGCATGCGCATGCGACCAACGTGCATCCGGTTGGTGCCGATTCCGGTCCAGTTGTTGAGTCTGCCATCTGTCTCCCACGTGGGTGGGAAGGGTGTTGCTCCCTCGCAGGCGGGATCGGTCCACGGGCTGTCGGTCGACCGGACCCGGGGCGACGCCGCCGGCGAGTCCTTCGGGTGGCGGCCGAGGAAGACGAGGCCTTCGGCCCACTGGTCCGCGCGCATTCCGCGCATGTGCTTCTCGTATCCGGACCAGCGCACGGCCGGGTAGTCCACTCCGGGTTGCGGGTTCGGTCCCTCGCCACCGGGGGCGATGATGAAGCCCAGCATGCACAGGCCGCAGCGGCACTCGAGCAGGCGCACTCTCACCACGTTGGGGTCGAGCTCGGTGAGCTGCGACGTCAGAGTCGCCTCGGTCGGCTTCGCCCACGCCTCGTCGATCTCCTCCAGGCGGAACGCATCGACGTAGCCATTGAAGATGCCGACGTACGGATACTCGTCGGTGGGCGGCGACGGTACGGGCCTTGGCTTGCGCGCAACGGGTGGACCCGCATCCGGCGCGCTCGGCGGACTCGGCGCGGAAAGTCGTGGTCGAGGCGCGGCGCCGACGGCGCACGCCGCCGCGATGCCGCCCGCGAGCAGCGCCCACGGCCAAACGGTCGCGGCCCGACGGGTCATTCGAACGGTGCGCCCAAGCACTGAACGACGCATGAGTCCTCCCGCGTCCAACAGGTGGCGGCCTCGAATGACTCGATCGGCCTTGAACAGGGTGAAGTCCGAGTCGTCCCCTTTCGGATTGGACAGAGGCTCCGCGCGAGCGACGACCTCTTTGCACTTGTAAACGTCCCACTTGCGGCGCAGCGCAAACGGGAGCCCCACCATCGGATGCTCCGTTCCGAATGAGCGCACTTGATACCCAAATGCGAACTCGGCGTCCTTGCACTCGCGACCCTCCTCCGCGGTCGCCCCCGTTGGCTTGAGGCAGTGACCCGCGGTGAGGAAGAGCTCCTCTCCCCCGGAGGTCTGAGGCAATCGGAACACGGTGCAACTCTTGTCCGCCCGGAGCACCGTTTCCTGGGCGAACTTCTCGTCCGCGCACAAGCCGTAGTCTTTTCCGGCTGCCGAGGTGAACACCGGCCCCTTGGTCGCCAAGGCGATGTTCAGGTAGCAGACGTCGGGAGACGAGGTCTTGAGACAAAGGGCGTCCTTCGGGAACTTGCCGGAGACCACGCTGGCAGGGGGGCCGGCCATCACCCCGACGGCGTCCGCCCAGGCCCGCGCTGCCGGGGTCACCGCGGGGTCGATCGGGTTCTTCCGGTCGTCGGTACCGAAGATGAC
>JAKLKA010000234.1 GCA_023150915.1 Polyangiaceae bacterium | reverse complement strand
CCGCGTTACCTTTCCTCGCATCCGTCCACCTCCGCGTGGTCCACCGTCCAACCGGGGCCACGCGGAGAACGGACGGAACGCAGCGGTTATTTCCGTGTTCCGGCGTTCACCGATCGTAACTTCTGGGACGCGGCACTAGGGGCAGGCGCCGTCAGTGAAGCCGGTCGGAGGGTGGACGCCGCTCGAGCTCGACCCAGACCCTCACGATCAGCGCGGACGGGGAGGCCGGGAGCGCAGCACGCGCGGGTATCTGGACGAAGGTCCGCCACTTCGAGAGCGAAAGCCCCGCGATCAACAGCAACGAGACGATCCAACCAGGCGGGCCGAATGCGGCCGAACGCGCTCCGGTGTCGATGCCGTGAACCACGTAGGGAAGCCCGGCCGCGAGCGTGAGCGTCATGTTGGCGAGAACGACCGGTACGATGCTCTTGGACGCGAGCCGCAACCACCCGAAAAGCATCCCCAGCAAAGCGCAGGTCACCACGAACCCGAGGCTGCGCCCGACCGAGCTGAACGGCTCGCCTTGGCCGTAGCTGGCGAAGAACAGCACGGGCGCATACCAGAGACCCCACACCGTTCCGTGGAGGATCAGCCCCTCCCAGCGTCCGAAGCGTTCCATCGCGCGTGGCAAGAAGTAGCCGCGCCATCCCACCTCTTCCGCGAACGCTTGCAGCCAGACCAGAGTGGTCGTCGCCAAGAACGCCATGACGAGCACGAACAACCCCGACGCGCTCGGCGCAGGAGCCAGCTCGACGTCGGCGTTGCCAGCCCCGAGGCCGGAGAGCGAGGCCAAGGCAGCCGCCGAGAGCGCCAGCGCGACCGCGCCCGCGGCACCGGCGATGCTGAACACCCATCGGCTGGGCCGAAGCGCCAGGTCCAGGTGGTCCGGCGGGTCCACCCAGCGTCGGACGATCCAGGTCGCGACGACGGGCTGAACCCCCATGGTGAGCGCGTAGAGCAGCGTCGTCGTGAACAAGCGCGTCCCGAGCGCCGCAGGCGCCACCGTCAGTCCGACGACACGGAGAGCGGCTGCCACGAACCAAGAGCCGAGGAAGGAGAGGACGACGAACAGTGCCAGCCCGGCGCTGGCTCGATCGCGCTGCTCCTGGCTCATGCGGTGGCTCCGTCCTCTTCGGCGGTCGCGTCAGGGTCGAACAGAGGCATCGCGCGCGCCAGCGCGGGCGAGGTCCCCACGAAGTAGACGACGTCACCCTCCTCGAACGGAACGCTGGGGTCCGGGTTCTCCAGCAGCTTGTCGCCGCGCCGAACGCCCACGACGAGCGCCCCGGTCTCGCTGCGCAGCCGCAACGTGAGCGGGGACGCCCCCGACGCGCGGCTTCCAGGCTGCACCTGCGCGCACTCGATCTTCATGTCCTTGAGCCCGCGCACGTCGCCGAGCCGGCTCCTGGGCACGGTCTGCCTGCGCTCGCTGGTCTGTGTCTCGGCCCGAACTGCGCGGATCCGATCGTCGATGAGGTTCCGCGGGACCTCGATCGTGCGGAGCATGCGCGAGATCACCTCGACCGCGCCCTCGACCTCCTCGGCGACCACCTCGCGCGCACCCAACTGGAGCATCCGCTCTCGCTCGAGCAGGTAGTGAGTTCTCATCAACGTGGGGACCCCCGGCGCCACTCGCCTCAACGTGTCGACCACGCGCTGGGCCGCCTGCGGATCGTTGATGAGCAGCACCACCAACCGCGCGTTCTCCACGTGAGCATGCCTGAGCGCTTCCTCGCTGGTGGCGTCGCCGTAGTACACGGGCAGTCCGAGCGCCTTGCCCCTGCGCACGTTGTCGGCGTTCAGCTCCAGGACCACGAATGGCGTCCCGATCTCCCGCAGAGCCCGCGCGGCGAATCGACCCGCCAGCCCGTAGCCGATGATCAGCACGTGCTCTTCGAGTCGCACGTGCTCGTCGTCCGCGGCGTCGATCCCACGAACACCCAACAGCCGCTCCAGTGGAGCCAACAGGCGCTCTCCGGCGGTGATGTGTGGTGCGGCGCGCACGAAGAGGGGCGTGATGAACATCGAGCCGATGCCGGCCGCGAGCAGAGGGCTCGAGGCGGTCTTGTCGATCACACCGTTGGTCTCCGCGAGCCGAGTCAGCACGAAGCCGAACTCTCCGAACTGCGCGAGCCCGACCCCCGCGAGCCAGGCGACTCGCGCCGGAAAGCGCATCGCCATGGCGGCGAGCGTGGCCAGGGCGCCCTTGACCAGGAGGAATCCCAGGAGCAGAGCGCCGACCAGCAGCGGCTGTCCGGCCACGACGCGGACGTCGAAGAGCATGCCCAGCGAGACGAAGAAGATGCTCACGAATGCGTCCCGGAGCGGCAGGATGTCGCCCATGGCTCGGTGACCGTACTCGGTGTCGGCGACCACCATGCCTCCGAGGAAGGCGCCCAGCGCCAGCGACAGCCCGGCGAGCGACGTGAGCCACGCGGTACCGATGCAGAGGCCCAGGATGGCCAGGAGGAAGACCTCGCGGCTCCGGCTCGCTTCGACCCAGCTCAGCAGCTTCGGAACGATGAAGCGTGCCACCGTCACCGTCCCCAGGACGACGAGCGCCGCCTTGCCCATCGCGAGGCCGATGCTCACTCCTGCTCCGCCGGCTCCGCCTGCGGCTCCGAGGATCGGCACGATGAGCACCATGGGGACGACGCACAGGTCCTGGAAGATGAGCGTGCCGACGATGAAACGCCCGTGAGGTGCGTCGAGCTCGCGGCGTTCGGCCAAGGCACGGAGCACGATCGCCGTGCTCGAGAGCGCGAACACGAAGCCGTAGAACACTCCGCGGCCGGCCGCTTGACCCAGCGCCACGGCCGCGCCCGCCACCGCCACGGTGGTGAGGCCGACCTGGAGGAAGCCGCCCAGCGCGACCTGCCGGAAGATGTCCCGGAGGCGCGCCAGCGAGAACTCGAGGCCGATCGAGAAGAGCAGGAGGACGACGCCGATCTCGGCGAGGACTTCGATCGAGGAGACGCTCTTGGCCAGCCGAAAGCCGTGAGGACCGAGCAAAGCACCGGCGGCGAGCAGCCCCGCCACGGTCGGTAGCTTCAGCTTGGAGAGGATCACGGTCACCGCGACTGCCAGCGCGGCGACGATGGCGAGCTCGTCGAGTAACGGGACGTGGCCCATCGTTTCAGTCAAACCTCCGTGTCGATCACGATGACTTTCTCACTTCGCTTGGTCGTGCCGGACGTGCTCGGCGCACGCGCCTCTGCGCGCATCGACGCGGACGACGCCGAAGCGCGGATCAGGCCGATACCCGCGGCTGCGGGCGACGTCAGGCGGACGGAGGCTCGAGCGAGGAACGAGCCCGGGGCCGATGCAGCGACAGGACCGTGGGCGAGCGACGCCCGACGGGGTCGAGCCCGAGCCCCACGAGGGAGGCCGCTCGGCGCTGGTGCGACTGCGCGGCCGGCTCCGCGCAGGGAGGAGGCGGCTGGTCGAGGTGATTGCCCGTGAACGTGCTGCGTGCAGCCCGCTCGACCTTCACGGTCGCGTTCATCGCGGAATCGACCGGCGTCCGCGAGCACGCCGGACCGTCGGTGCCCCGTTCGACCCCGACCGCTGAGCCGCGACCGCCCACGGCGAGCACGGTCAGGATCACGAGTGCCAGGGCGCGCAACACGCCCAGAGTCTTCACAGGGCCGCGCGTCACGTCAAGCTCACGTCGAGTGCGTAGGACAATTGAACTGCCAAATCCCACCGGGTCCAAGAGTACGCGCCTGCAGTGGTGTGGTCGAGTGCAGCCCGCGAACCCCTGCGGGGCGGCCGAAAGGCGCCGTTTGGCAGAGATTTTCTGCGTCACGCGCGGCGCAGGACATATCTCCGCCTTCGGCGAGGCGCTCACCGACGCCTCATGCCGTCCCGAAGCCCAACATCAACTGCTCGGGCACGCGCACTTTCGCATGCTCGGCCGGCGGCGCCCTCGGGCCGACGCCGTGCTCTGCTAGCAGGCGCGTGATCTGAGCACGGGTGTTGGCGACCTCGGCCCAGCGCATGGGCCCGGAACAGCGCGGGCAGGTCTCGACGTCGGCCGCGAAGACGTGGGCGAGCAGCCAGGCCCACCGCTTACGCGGCGCCGGCGCGTCGTCTTTGTCGCCGAGCAAGTCGAGCTGATCGCCGCGCGCGGGCGCGGGCTTGTTCGCAGTCGGATCGGCCAGCGGCTGAGGCACGACGAGACCCCGGCGCGAGGAGTGGCTCGAGAGTACGCCGAAGTAGCGCAATAAATGCCAGCGAGGCGGGGGCACCGCGGCGACCAGACGCGGGATGAGGTCGGCCGGCTCGAACGCGAGCGCGCGCGTGCCGTCGCGCCAAACCTTCTTGAAGCTGAGCTCGAGCTTGCCGTCGGAGCGGCGCTCGAGGCGGTCCTGCGCCACCGGGGGGCGCGTGATGTACTTGCAAAGCCGCTCTACCCGGCGGCGGTCCCGGCCGTCCACGACCTGCACGGCGTGGATGTTGATGCCGCGCACCTCGGCGATGGGCTGGTCGATCGCGTCGGCGGCGCGCGCGCGCGCCGGCGGGTCGGGCGACGCGATGAGCCGGAGCGGCGGCTTTCCTGCTCGGTCACCGCTCACCGAAACGCCCTGCGCCGCGGCGGCGTAGCAGGCGGCCAGGCCGGGCTCGTCGAGGGCGAGCTCGGGTGGCGTGTCGTCACCGAGCTCGGGGTCGAGACTCTTGCCGTGCGCTCGCAGGATCTTCTCGATGCGTGCCGCGGTGCGCGCGGCGACCTCGGTGATGTCAGCTTGCGTGGGCGTGTCGAGCTCACGAAACTCGAGCGGCGCGCGCGGGTCGTCGTTCTCGTGCACGTACACGCCGTCGAGCACCAGCGCGTGACCGTGAACGTTCAAGCGCAGCGCGCTGTCTGTCCTCTGCACCGCGACCACGCCGCCCGTGTGCGCGTCTGCGACACTCGCCAGCCCGAGCTCGCGCTTCGCTCGCCAGCGCAGCGAGCGGTCCACCTCCCCCATGAACGCGCTCATCACCTCCGCGCAGAGCTTCCGGTCGTAGCCGAGCAGCGCGCGCAGGCCCCAGGGCAGTGAGCAGATCCAGTGACGGATGGGCACGCGCGGCAGGACGCTTTGCTCCAAGTGCACGGCCGTGTCGGCCATGCGCCGGCCGAGGCAGGAGGGGCAAAATCCGCGCTGTTTGCAGGAGAAGGCGACAATCTCCGAGTACCCGCACTCGCGACAGACCAGATGCAGACAGCCGTGCTCGAGCTGCCCGCAGCGAAGGTACTCCTCGAACTCCTTCACTACGAAGCGGGGCAGACCGCCGTGCTCCTCGGCTTGCTCCAGGAACGCCGGCCAGTGCTCCGCCACCGTCTGGTAGAGCACGGTGCTCTCCGGCCGGTGACGGAGGCGCGAGCGGTCGGGCTGCCCGAGCGCGTGTGCGGGGTGGCCCACACCACGGCCGCTTCAGCGAGCGGCGTGCCAGCCAGATGGACCCAAGAACCCGCTAGGTTTTGTTCGCTCACAAGGTGGCGAAGTGGCGAAGTCAGGTGGCGATCGCCACCCTCACCCACCGCCGCCGAGCGCCGCTCGCACGCGCCGAACCGCCTCGGTCACGTCCCGCGCCACCAGCGCCGCCGGCAGCCGCAGCACCCGCCACCCGCGGCGCCTGAGCTCCCGGTCCCGGCGCGCGTCCGCCACGCGGCGGCTGGCGTGGGACGCGCCATCGACCTCGATCACGACGCGCGCGGAGGGCACGGCGAAGTCCGCGATGAACCGGCCGACGACGTACTGACGTAAGCCCCTTACAGGCGGCCTGATGGTGTGCTCGGCCGCGCGCGCGCAGACTGCTGGCCATGTCGGGCACGGTCGCGACAGCGCAAGCGGCAGGATGCGGGGCACCGAGCCTACTCGACGCGTTGCTGTCGGGCTTGCG
>JAKLKA010000233.1 GCA_023150915.1 Polyangiaceae bacterium | reverse complement strand
AGAACGACGGTGAAGACCCTGACCGGAATCTGCGTGGTACTCTTGGTCGCTTCGGCTGCGGCTTGTGGCTCGGACGACGGTGGATCGGACTCCGGCGGCACCGGCGGCAGCGCCACGGGCGGCGCCAGCACCGGCGGCGGCGGATCCGGCGGATCGACGGGCGGCTCCGGTGGCGGCGCGGGCGCAGGGGGCGCTTCGGGCAGCGGCGGTTCGGCCACGGGGGGCGCGTCGGGTAGCGGCGGCTCCGCCACCGGCGGCACTGGCGGCGCGACCGGCGGAACTGGCGGCGCGACGGGCGGAACTGGCGGCGCGACGGGCGGAACTGGCGGCGCGACGGGTGGCACTGGCGGCGCGACCGGCGGCACCGGCGGCGCGACGGGCGGCACTGGCGGCGCGACCGGTGGCACCGGCGGCGCGACCGGTGGCACTGGCGGCACCGGCGGAGGCAGCAGCAAGAGCTGCAAGGGCACCGCGAAGGCTTGCAACACGTACCTGATGGCCGATGCCTGCAAGCTGCAAGTGGGGTGCAAGGCTCACACGCCGGGCTGCAGCGGCACTCCGACACCGTGCACCTCCTACTTCACGGCCCTGGCGTGCAAGGCCAACAGCTGCACGTGGTACGCGGCGCAGATGAACTGCGGAGGCACCGCGCAGCCATGCTCGACCTACAACAGCTCGAGCACCGGCTGCACCGAGCACGCCTGCACCTGGACGCCGGTCTGCGATGGCACCGCCGCCGCGTGCGGAACGTTCACCAGCCAGACCGCGTGTGAAACCCAGCTCGACTGCAGCTGGAGCTGACCAAGCGCTCGCAGTGAGCCTGCCCTGGCTTCACCCGCCGTCGGGGCAGGCGGTGATCCCCTGCGCCACGCTGCCGTCCACCTTGTACGGCGCCGTGCACTGGCCGGCCCGTTTGAAGAACAGGTCCAGCCCCTGGGGCAGCGGCTGGCAGATCAGATCTTTGTTGCAGTGCGTGTTGCAGTCGCAGAGCTGGCCGCACGCCCCGCGATCGCCGTAGCCCGGGCTGGTGACCGCGCCGGGGTAATAGATGCAGGCGGCATCGGCCTTGGTGGCCAGCGACTTGTTCCAGCCGCACACGGTCTTGCCGTCGGCGATGGCGCCGGCCGTGCAGCGCTCGGCGCAGAGCGTGGTGGTGCCGCTCGAGACGGGCAGATCCAGCTTCTCGCAGAACCCGCGGCAGGTGGCGCTGCCCTCGGTGCACGCCTTGCCGACCGGATCACCCGTGGCGGGCGCCGACGCACACAGGCCGGTGCCGGGATCGCAGCTCAGCGAGCCGCCGCAGTCTTGATCGGAGTTGCAGGTGGGCAGGCACACCCGCGCCACCTCGCCCAAGCCCGGGACCACGATGGGTGCGCAGCCCATGTCGCTGCGGCCGTGGCACTTGCCGGCCTTGTTCCCGCCCGGGTCGCCGAACTCGCACGCCTCGAGGCAGTAGCGCGTCTTCGACCCCTGGTCGGGGAAGCCGATGCACTTCGCGTTTGGCTTCAGCTTGCCGCACACCGTGGCGTCGTCTTCGCACGGCCGGGTGCAGAGGCCACCGGCGGGCCCCTGCTTTTCGATCTTGGCCGAGCTGGGCGTCACGCAGGTCAAGTCGGCGCCGCAGTCCGCGTCGCTGGCGCAGGCGCTGCCCAGCTTGGCGTTGGCCGCGACGTCGCACACGCACGGTCCGAAGCCCGCGCCGGAGGGGCGGCAGGTCTCGCTGCCGCTGGCGCCGCTGTCGCAGGTGCACGCCTGCGTGCTCAGCGGCTCGCAATAGCAGTCCCAAGACCCCGGCTTGCAGTCCAGCTTGGGGGCGGTGGGCCCATCGACCGCGGCGTCGCCCGGCGGGGGCAGCGACGCGTCCGAACCGGGGCCGGTGACGGGGCCGGAGTAGCTGCCGCCGAACGACGACTTGCCGCGGGGCACGCCCTCGGGCCCGGCGTCGTCCGAGCAGGCGACGAAACCCGGCAGCGCGAGCCCGCACAGCCAGAACAGAGTCGGAAGTCGGTGGGTGGACATCGTCTCGGCTCACTCAGAAAGAGAGATACACTTGACCCAGCGTGCCCTGCGCCTCGGGCACCTTCTTCTCGTCGTCCTTCTTCAGCAAGAAGTAGCCGCCGACCCCCAGGCCCACGAGCAACGCGGCGCCACCCAGCAGCCACGGCGTCAGGCTGCCGCCGGAATCGTTCGGGATGGCCTCGAGCGTGACGCGGGTGACCTTGCTCTCTTTGGGCTCGAGCAAGAAGTCGGAGCGGAAAGGCTTCATGCCCGCCGCCGAGACGTGCAGCGAATGGCTGCCGGGCTCGAGGTACCCCTCCCACTCGCCGCTGCCCACGGCGCGACCGTCGAGCACGATCTTCTGGCCCTGGCCGGCGGTGACGCGCAGCCGCCCGCGAGCGCTCTCTTTGACCAGCTTCACCTCCACGCTCTTGGTCTCGCCGCCGTCCAGCTTCACCGTCTGCTGCCACACCGCAAACCCCGGCTTCTTGACCCGCACCGCGCGGCTGCCCTGGTTCACGCGCAAGGCGCCCGAGAGCGGCGAGGTGCCGAGCTCTTCGCCGTCGATCGACACCTTCGCGCCGGGCTGATCCACCACCACGGTGAGCTCGGCCACCAGCGCGCGCACCATCTTCTTGAGCTCGATGGCGCGTGCACGCGCCTCTTCGGTGAGCTTCTCGTCGCCCGCGGCCAGATAGCGGTCGAGCAGATCGAGCACCTTGGTGTAGTTCCGCAGGTTCTTCTCGCAGGCCGCGATGTTCCAGAGCAGGCGCGGGTCTTTCGACGCCGCGAAGGCGCTCTCGAACTTGAGCTTGGCGCCGGCGTTGTCCCCGTCCGCGAAAAGGATCTTGCCGATCTCGTAGTCGGACTTGGCCTTGCCGGTCAGCTCTTCGGCCAGCGAGGCGGGCTGCGGGGCCGCGGCCGGCGGTGGCGAGGGCGGAGCGGGCTGCGCCACCACGCCGGCGGGGGTCGCGGCGATCAGCGCGGCGACCAGCACGGCCGAAAGGACACGATGAGAGAGCGGGCGATCGGTCGACATGGCAATCATTCGAGCGGCATCTGCAGACCAGAGGGCTTGGCCGAGGGCGCCGGCGTGGGCTTGGGTGGCGGCGTGGGCGCCGATACCGAGACGCTGGGCGGCACCGGCTTGCCGGTGGGCGACGGAGCCTTGCTCGAGACCGTGGCGCTTGGCCGCGCGGGCGGCTCGGGCGGTGCCACGCTGGACGCGACTGCGGGCGGAAGCGGCGCTGCAGTCGCGGCCGGTGGTGTCGGCTCGGTCGGCGTGCCCAGCGCCGGCGCGCCGCTGGCCGAAGGCGCGCCGCCCGGGGCTGCGCCTTGGCGCAGCGACACGCCCAGGGCGATCACGCCCAAGAGCGCCGCGCCGCCGAGGCCGAGCACCCACAGTCGTCGCCCGCGCCCGGGCCCCTCCGGCGCCTGGGTCTCGGCCCACGCCGCCGCGGTGTTGGCGCCGGCGGCAGGTGCAGCGGGCGCCGTGGACATCACCAGCGTGCCGCCGACGGGGGCGGCGCTCGCCGCCGCGACTTCCGTGGTGCCGCCCGACACCGCGATGGCGCGCGTCACGGACACGCGCGCGCGCTCGGGCGCGAACGGCGCCAGGGCCTGCGCCAGCTCGCCCACGCTCGAGAACCGCGCGTTCGGATGTTTGTGAAGGCAGCGGTGCACCACGGCCTCCAGCTCTTTCGGCACTTCGCCGCGCAGGCTGCCGAGCGGCGCGGGCTCTTCGGTCAAGATCGCCGCCACCAGCTCGCCCATGGTCTCGCCCGAGAAAGGCGGCCGGCCCGCCATCAGCTCGTAGAGCACCGCGCCCAGGGACCAGATGTCGCTGCGAGCGTCCGCCGAGCGCGCCGACTTGGCCTGCTCGGGCGACATGTAGAACGGCGAGCCCATGATGGCGCCGGTGCGGGTCAAGCCGTGCTCGGCCGTGGCCGCGCTGCCCATGCTCGAGATGCCGAAGTCGAGCACCTTCACCATCGGCGAGCCGTCGGCCCGCTTCGAGAGGAACAGGTTGGCGGGCTTCAGATCGCGATGCACGATGCCCCGGGCGTGGGCCTCGGCGATGGCCTCGCAGGCCTGCAGCACATAGTCGAGCGCGGCGGTCACCGGCAGCGGGCCCTTGGCCACCTCGTCCGACAGATCGCAGCCGTCGAGCAGCTCCATCACGATGTAGGGCGCGCCGCCCTCGAGCCGCCCGACCTCGATCACCTTGGCCACGTGCTCGCTGGTGATCTTCACCGCCGCCTTGGCCTCGCGCATGAAGCGCGCCACCACGTTGGCGTTCTCGGCGCCCTGGGCCGACAAGAACTTCACCGCCACGTCGCGCTCCAGGTCGCGGTCGTGGGCGGCCACCACCACCCCCATGCCGCCGGCCCCGAGCACCCGCGTCACCTCGTACTTCTTGGCGATCACGTCACCGGGAACGACGGGCGCGACGATCTCGGAGCCGTCGGCCATCATTTCCCCGTGCAGGTGCTGGAACAGCTGGCCGCTCGGCAATCATCGATCGCCTGGAAGAGCTGCGCTGCCGCCGTGCTCACTGCCAGCTCGGCCTGGCATGGCGTGGCGCACGCCGCGCCGCGGCAGCCCACGCGCTCGGCGCACGACACGATGGCGGCGCAGGCGGGGCTCGCGTCGCACGCGGTGATGGCGCTCTCGCACGAGCGACAGGTGCAATAGTCGCACTCGCTCAGCGCGGCGCGGGCACACTTGCGACAGACCTGGAAGCGCTCGGCTTGCGCCGTGCACTCCGGGGCCGGTTCGGTGCGGCCCTGGTTGCCCGGGCAGGGCTTGAAGGCAAAGCTCTCGCCGCACTTGGCGTAGTCGTCGATGATGCCGTCGCAGACCCCAGCACCGGGGTAACACCGCGCGAAGCACTTGGCCGCCGTGTCGTCGTTGCACTTCGAGCCCGACACCGCGGCGCACAGGCGATCGCACTCTTTCGAATCTTGCTTGGTGTACGAACCCACCGACGACCAGGGCCCGCAGGTCGGGATCTCGATCACCTTCGAAGCGCAGGGCCCGGTGGCCAGGCGCACGCCGGTCACACTGCCTTCGGCGAGCCGTTTGCACGCCTCTTCGGGCAGCTTGATGCGGCTGCCGCTGACGGACCACCCGAACAACTCGCTCTTGTCCAGGGGCACGTAGCAGTCCTTGCGGCCGCAGATGCCGGCGTCGCCCAGCTCGGTGACCAGCCCCAGATTGATGGTCGCCGGGTCGCCGCCCGGGAGCGCGATCGAGCAGTCGCTGGTCTGCACCGCGACGTTGAACCCCTGATCCAGGCAGGTCACGGTGTCGAAGCACGTGCCCGTCGAGGCGTCCGTTCCGTCGCCGCCGCCGAACACGTCACCCGTGCCATAGCCGGGCAGCGGGTTGTCGGTGTCGTCCACGCACTTGCCGGCGACGCAGCTCTGATCCACAGGGCACTTGCTGATGGGCACGCCGCCGGTGTCTGGAACCTTGACGTTGCCTTCGCACAGCCACTGAATGGGCACGCGCAAGAGCGAGAGCCGCCCCGGCGGCACCTGGGTGACCACCCGGCGCAGGGTCTGGGGCACGCCGTTGCTGAACGACCAGACGGTCACCGTGGCGGTGGTGGTCGGGTCGTCGTTGCCGACCAGCGCCAGCGTGGCCGGCAAGAGCTGACCGCCGGGGCCGATCGGGATGGGATCGGTCGGGGGGCGGAGGTCGCCGTCGGACAGCACTTCGATTTGCAGCGAGTCGACGTCCTTCGGGATGGCCATGTCCGCATACAGCGACAGCACCATCCGGCCGGGCTCTTCTTCGGTCTTCGAGCAGCCCAGAGCGCCCGCCAGCGCGAGCGCGAGGGCCGCGAAACGCCAGTCGGCGATGGTGCCCGCGGGACGCATCGGACGATCAGGGCGGCGGCACGCAGTTGTTGTACGCGGTG
>JAKLKA010000232.1 GCA_023150915.1 Polyangiaceae bacterium | reverse complement strand
CGGGCGGCGGCGGCAGCGCAGGCACGGATGGCAGCGCGGGCGGCACCGGCGGCGCGGCGGGCGGCACCGGCGGCGCGGCGGGCGGCACCGGCGGCACCGGTGGCTCGTCGGGCAAAGACAGCGGGAACGACGCGGCGCCCGATGCCGCAGACGGCTCGAGCGGGGACTCGGGAGGGGACTGATGACGCACCGACGGCCGAGGGTGTGGTTCCTGGCGATCGCGCTGGCGCTGCTCGGCGCGTGCAGCGACGCCAGCGAGGGTGAAGGCTGCGATCTCGCCAACGGCAACGACGACTGTGACGAGGGGCTGATCTGTCGCGGCGCGTGGGAGGTCCGCGCCTCGGGTTCGGTGTGCTGCCCCGCCCCACCGGCCAAGCCTTCGGCCAGCGCGTGCCAGCCCGAGGTCGAGAGCTACGAGCCCGACCCCAGCGTCGACAGCCCGCCGATCGCCCCGGGCACCGGCGGCGCCAGCGGGGCCGGCGGTGCCGGCGGCGCCTCGGGCAGCGGCGGCGCTGCGGGCGGTGACGCCAGCACCGGCGATGCGGCCGATGCCACCGGCGACGGCGCGACCGACGCCACCGCCGACGGAGCGGGGGACTGAGCGTGCCAGGTTCCGCGAGCATGATCGGCAGTGCTCAAGAAGCCCTGCTCCTCGCCGTCGCCGTCTCGCTTCCAGTGGTCGGCGCCGCCGCGATCATCGGCCTCGCGGTGGCGGTGATGCAAGCTGCGACTCAAGTCCAGGACGTCACGATCGCGCATCTGCCACGGCTGGTCGTGGTGGCCGTGGTGCTGGCCATTGCCGGGCCGTGGATGGGCGCTCAAATCGCCGCCTTTGCCGCGCGCATGTTCGCGGGCGGGTGAGCACCGTCCTCGCGCCCAGTGATCTTGGGGCGCCGCGGCTGGCGCGGCGAAGCCGCGTGGAGCTCGGCGGGCGCATCAGCCGTGCGCGCGGGACCGAGCTGTTGGTCAGCGATGCCCTGGCCAGCGTGAGCGTGTCGCTGCGCGCACCGGCGCCGGTGAGCGAGGGCGATCTGGTGATCGTGACCGGCCGGCTCGCTGGCGCGCGCCTGCTCGACGCCGTGATCCGCGAGCGCTTCCCCTGTCCCAGCCCGCGCGGCGACGGCGAGGTCGCGCGCCTGGCGTGGCAGGGGGTCGGCAGGCACCTCGGGCTGCGCGCCGCGGCCTTCGAGACCATCCGCGAGTACTTCGCCGCGGCCGGTTTTCTCGAGGTCGACACGCCGATCCGCGTGCGCACCCCCGGGCTCGATCTGCACGTCGACGCCCTCGAGGCCGAGGGCGGCTACCTCTCGACCTCACCCGAGTTCCAGATGAAGCGCCTGCTGGTGGGCGGCATTCCGCGCTGCTTTCAGCTGGTTCACTGCTTCCGCAAAGACGAGCACGGCCCGCTGCACGAGCCCGAGTTCTGCATGCTCGAGTGGTACCGCGCGTTCTCGGGGGTAGAGGCCGTGATGGCAGACACCGAGATCGTGGTCGAGCGCGTGCTCACGCGGCTCGCCGGTCGGCCCCGCGCTCGCCTGCCCGACGGCCGCCCGATCGACGCCCGTGCCCCCTTCGCCCGCCTGACGGTGCGCGACGCATTCCGCCGCCACGCCGGGGTCGCCGACGCAGTCGACCTGGCGGCCTCCGACGAGGACCGGTTCTTCCAGCTGCTGGTGGACCGGGTCGAGCCGGCGCTCGCGCGGCGTCGGCGCCCGCTGTTCTTGACGGACTACCCGGCCACCCAGGCCTCGCTCGCGCGGCGCACGCCGAGCGACCCCAGCGTGGCCGAGCGCTTCGAGCTCTACGTGGGCGGCGTCGAGCTGTGCAACGGCTTCGGCGAGTTGACCTGCCCGATCGAGCAGCGGGCCAGGTTCGTGGCGGACCAGCGGGCCCGGCGCCGGCAGCGCCGTCCGGCCTACGCCCTCGACCCGCGGTTCCTGGCGGCGCTGGACGAAGGAATGCCCCCGGCCGGCGGCAACGCGCTGGGCGTCGATCGTCTGGTCGCGCTCGCGCTGGGGGCGCCCGCCATCCGCGACACCCTGGCGTTCCCCTGGTCGTGGGTGTGAGCCCCTGCAAACCAGCGCTTGGCACCGCGCCAACCCCGGCGCCTGCCGACAGACCCCGTTCTGCCGGGTTTTTGCCCGAATTTTGCGCGGCACGCGGCCTGCAAGTCAGGCGAGCGTGCGCCGCTTGCTCGCCTTCGTCGCGTCGGTCCTGGTGGTCGTGGCCAGCGCGCCGGCGCTGGCCGCCGACGCGTGGTCCGATCCCTTCCCCGGGGTGAAGCGCCTGCATCGCCAGACCAGCACGCAGAACATCAACGCGCTGGTCGTCGACCTGTGCGCGCCCGGCGTCTCGCTGCGCGGCACGGCGTCTGCCGAACGCAAGAAGAAGACCTCGACCTTCGGTGCCAGCGTCGGCGCTCAGGCGGCCATCAACGGCGACTTCTTCAGCTACGCCGACTATTCGACCAACGGGCCCTCGGCCCACGCGGGGCAGATCTGGGGCGGCGCCGATCACAGCTACGTCGCGCCCATCGCCTTCGGCGCGGCGCGGGCCGAGATTTACGCCCACGAGGCCGGGGGCGGACCGGAGCCTTGGGCAAAAGAGGTCGTGAGCGGGCACCCGACGGTGCTGTGGGGCGGCGCGAAGCGGGACAACAACGGCGATCCGCTGTGCACCGCCCGTCACCCGCGCACGGCCGTGGGGCTCTCGGCCGATCGCAAGAAGCTGGTGATGGCCGTGGTGGACGGTCGCAAACCGAACCGTCTTGGCTTCACCTGCGACGAGCTGTCGGCGCTCTTGGCAGAGCTCGGCGCAGCCGACGGCATGAACCTGGATGGCGGTGGGTCGTCCACGATGTGGATGGGCGGTAGCGTGATCAGCATGCCGTCCGACTCGGGTGGGGAGCGGACCGTGGCCAACCACCTGGCGCTGTTCGCCACCGGCAGCGGACCCGCTGCGCACTGCCCGGTCCCGGACTATCGCGCGAAGTTCGTGGGCGCCGCGGGCTGGCCCGGCGGCACCGACATGACGCTGTCGCCCGGACAAGACGTGACGGGCAGCTTGGACTTCGAGAACACCGGCAAGGCAACGTGGAAGGCGGGGATCACCAAGCTGGGCACCACCGAGCCCCGCGATCACGCCGCGGCGTTCGCCCACCCCAGCTGGTCCGGCCCGAACCGCCTGGCGGTGCTCGACCAGGACGTCGCCCCCGGAAAGGTCGGGCACTTCGCCTTCACCCTCCGCGCGCCCGAGGAACCGGGCGAGTACCTGGAGCACCTGAACCTGGTGCACGAAGGGGTAACCTGGTTCTCGGACTCGGGCGGGCCCGCCGACAGCGTGAGCTGGATGAAGGTGACGGTCGAAGATCTGGGCGAGCCGCCGCTGGGCGAGACAGGCGGCGCGGCCGGCGCCGGCAGCACCGTTGGCCCGAGTGGGGCCGGCGGCACCGGGGGAAAGCACAGTGGGGGCCAAGCAACCAAGGTCGTGGACCAGGGCGGCGACGGATGCGCGCTCGCAGCGCCCCGCGGCCGCTCTACCCCAGGGCGTTGGACGCTGGTGGCAGGCCTGGCGCTCGCCGCGCTGCGCCGCCGGCGCCCGGTGGGTCAGTTGCCAATCTGAGGCACGCCGCCCTGGGCCGCCATGCCCAAGAAGCGGGCGATGTCGGCGGTGGCCGCCGGCACGTCGAAGGCGACGAAGTGGCCGTCCTTCCCGCTCGGTGGCCCGTATTGTCGCACGCCGAGGGTGAACGACGCGGTCCCGACCTTGACGTTGCCGGCGAGCGGCACCGCCTTCTCGGCAAGGCCCGGCGGATCGCCGATGGTCTCGGGCTTCGCGGCGCTGGCGTCGTGGGCGGCAAGCTCGAGCCCACCGGTCAGCACGTACGCCGCCAGGGTCTTGGCGGGGCTGTAGGTGTCGCCCAGGCCGTAGGTCATGAACACGTGCTTGGCCGCCTTGCCCGTGAGGGGCGCCTTGCCGACCACCCGCGCGAAGTTGAGCGGATCGGCCGGGTCGATCCAGATCTGTAGCAGCGTGAGCACCGGGTGCATCTCTTCACCGCGCAGCGTGCCGCTGCTGCCCATGTCGGCCAGCACCAGGGGCAGACCCGCGGCGATGTTGACCGGCTGCTTCTTGCTCAAGAGCGAGTGCGTCAGGCTGGCGCCGTTGCCGCTCAGCACCGCCGCCTTGTACGTGTCCGTGAAGGGCAGCGCCAGGCTGCCTTCCGTCGACCCCTGCGAGTGGCCATAGAACACGATCGCGGCGGGGTCGACCTTGATGGCGTCGCCGCCACTGGTGGCGCCGTCGACGTCGAGCGCAGCCGCGAAACGCGCGAGCGAGATCTGATCCACCGCGCCCTGCAAGGGATTGCCGCGGGCCGCCGCCGGGTTCTTGAAGTTGAAGAACAGCTCGTTGGGCGAAGCCGTCGAGCTGCCGCGACGCGGGCCGTGCTGCGCCTGATCGATGCCGAGCACCGCGAACCCGACCGAGCCGGTGGGGGTGGTGGCCTTGGAGAGCGCGCCGGCGATCTCGGCGCGCACGTGGCTGCGGAACGAGCCCCCGGTGCCGTGGCCGAACACCGCCAGCGGCCAGCCGCCGGCCGGCATGGTGCCCTTCGGAACGGTGAGCGCCATGCACACGTCCTCGCTGCGCTCGGGCTGGTCGATGCGCACGTCCCCACCGGCGTCGAGGTAAGGCGGGGTGCCCTTCTGGAAGATCGGGAGCGAGACCAGCGCGTGGTACTCGTCGAAGTCGGGCGAGCTGCCGTCGCCGCAGGCGCGATCACCGGCGGCCTGGGGACAGGGCGACGCGGTGGCCCCGCCGCACTTCACCCAGCCCTTGGCGACCGGGACGCCCTGACTGGCCACGGCCGTGGCCAGCGCTTGCATGGGGTCGCGGACCTTGCCGGCGGTGATCACCGTGGCGTTCAGCACCAGCTCCGTGCCGATGGCCTTGTCCTTCAGGTACGCCCGGAAGGGCGAGAACGCGGCGTGCGCGGCGGCCAGCTTGGGATCCGGCGGTGCCGCGTCCCCCAGCATTGCCAAGAGGTGCTCCGAGCGTTCGATGGCCGCGCCGCCCTTCGCGACCCCCGCGGTGGTCATGTAGACCGCGTACTGGTGGCCGGGCACCATCGGCGCCCCCATCGGGCGACGGATCGACACGCTGTACGGGCAGAGGTACGCCGTCTTGTTCGGATCGTAGACGAAGTACATGCCGGCGCTGCTGCCGTATTCCGGAGTGCCCGCGGTGATGTCCACCCATTGCATGGGGAACTTGCCGTTTTTCTCGGTCTTGAAGCTGTCGAAGTCGAGCTCTCCCGAGAAGCGGAAGATCACCGTGGGCGTGGTCCCCCAGGCGCTCTCGCTCTTCTGCAAGGCGTCGACGTAGAGCTGCACCGGATCGAACCCCAAGAGCTCGGCGCCCGGCGTGGGGAAGCCCTTCAGATCGAGCCAGCCGCCCTGGATGCGCACGTCGTTCGGGAAGGGCAGACGGAAGAAGTCCGCCTCTTTGCCCTTGGGCGACGCGCCGGGCACCTCGAAGTACGCGCGCACCGCGCCGCTGGGCTCGGCGTCGCACTTCACACCCGGCCACGTGGGCAGGCCGAAGCCCGGCGTGCCGGGCGGCGGCTGCAGGCACTTGCCCGCCGCACAGGCCAGGCCGCCGTAGCAATCGCCGCTCACCTTGCAGGTCGCCCCGAGGTCGCCCGTGCCCTCGGGCGCACACTGCGCCGAGAACCCCGCCAGCACGCAGCGAAACCCGCTCTTGCAGTCGGCGTCGCTGCTGCAGCCGTCGCCCGCGACGCCGCTGCCGGCCTTCAGGCACTTGCCGCCGAGACACTGCAAGCCGTCCTGGCACTCGCCGCTGATCACGCAGGCCTGACCCTCGGCCGTCTCGTGCCCCAGCTCGCACACCGCGTTCTTGCAGGCCAGCCCGGGAC
>JAKLKA010000036.1 GCA_023150915.1 Polyangiaceae bacterium | reverse complement strand
CCGCGCCGCCGCTGCCGCCGCCGCTGACCGCGCCGCCGCTGCCACCGTTACCGCCGCCCGCGCCGCCGCTGCCACCCGTGGTGGAGCCGCCCGCGCCGCCGCTGGTGGAGCCGCCCCCGCCGCCGGTGTCGCTGAACTCGAAGTCGTCGTAGTCGTTGGTACAGGCAACCATGCCCAGCGCGATGGCTGCCGACGCCCCGAACAAGCGATAGACGGTCCTCATCGGACCAAAGGTACCACGGGGCCCGTCAATCGGGCCAAACCCCTCGCGGACGGGCCGATTTGCTGGCTACTGCACGATCGGGCCGCAGTCGACGAACGACGCAATGGTGGTGTCGATGCGGAAATTCGACTCGCTGGTGTGGCGCTCGGCGAAGAAGAAGTCCAAGGGGTAGGGCTGCCCCTTCTGGATGCCCAGCTCGCCCGCCTTCGCGTCCAGATCGACCTGCCCGTCCATGGCGCCGTGCACGCCACCCAGATCGATCGCCAGCTTCTTGTTCACGAACACCCACAGATCGTCGTCGCCCGTGAACTTGAAGACCTCGCCGCCCAGGTAGACGAACTTGGTGTGAAGCTCGAAGGTGAAGTGGAAATTGTGAGGGTTGCCTTCGTTCCCCCACAGCTGGCCGTCGATGGGAAAGAAGGCCGAGTTCGTGTAGGTGTAGACGTTCCCGCCGCTCTTGGTGAGCTGGATCGGGAGCAAGGTCTTCTGGTTCACCCCGGACACGTCGTTGAACCACTGGTCGAAGGCCGCCTTGCCGGTGGTCGTCGGGTTGCCGCTCTGGCCGGCGTAGACGGGCTTGCCGTCGGCGCCGAGATCGGTCTGAACGATGCCGGGGTCGCTGGCGATCGTGAACTCGAAATCCGGGTGGTCGATCTTGAAGTCGCGGACGGTGCCGGTCAGCTTGCTGCCGCAGTAGCCGTCGCCGCCCGAGCCCGAGGCGGCGCTTCCGCCGTCGCCCGAACCGCCGCCCCCGACGTTGATGCCGCCGCCGGACCCGCCGCCGTTGCCCGAGCCGCCGTTGCCCCCGATGTTCAGCTTCCCGCCGCTGCCGTTGGACGCGACGTCGTCGCCGTCGTCCCCGCCGCAGCCCGCCAGCAGCACCAGCGCCAGGGCGCTCATCGACAGGGTCAGCAATCGCATGAGCACCTCACGACCGTAGGATATCAGCCTTCATCGGCCCCGGCCACGGCGGCCAATGCAGCTGGATCATTCTCGCGGGGGCAGACGAGTGGTAGGCAAGGGGTCGAGGCTCATGCCGAACGACGACGCCGAGGACGGCGGCACCATCGAGATCTTCACCGACGGCGCGTGCTCGGGGAACCCCGGGCCGGGTGGCTGGGGTGCGCTCTTGCGCTTCCGGGGCAAAGAGCGCGAGCTTCACGGCGGCGAGCCCGAGACGACCAACAACCGGATGGAGCTCATGGCGGCAATCCAGGCGCTCGAGACGTTGAAGCGCCCGGTGCACGTGCGGATCCACACCGACAGCAAGTACGTGCGAGACGGCATCACCGAGTGGCTGCCGAACTGGAAGGCGCGCGGCTGGAAGACCGCGGCGAAGAAGCCGGTGAAGAACGTCGACCTGTGGCAGCGGCTGGAAGCCGCCATCGGGAAGCACCGGGTCGAGTGGCGCTGGGTCAAAGGTCACGCCGGGCACCCCGAGAACGAGCGCGCCGACGCGCTGGCGCGGCTCGGCGTGGAACGCTTCGGGCGGGCCTGAAGCCCGGCAGAAGGGTGCCCAGGGCCGCGCCCCTTGCCGCCGCGCCCGAGTTGACCCAAAAACCGGAGCCATGTTGCGACTTCGCCATCGTTTCGCGTTGGGTATGCTGTGCGCCTCGCCGCTCGTCGCGCTCGGGGGTTGTGGGGACGACGAAGAGGGCGGCGGCAAGTCCAGCACCGGCGGCACCGGCGGGGTGGGCGGCAGCGCCGGCAGCGGCGGCGGCGCGGGGGACGGCGGCGTCGACAAGGGCGTGTTCGGCGAGCGCGTGCCGATCACCGACACCGAGGCCCTGGCTGGGCTCTCTGCGCCGGTCAACGCAGTCCGCGACAAGTTCGGCTGGATGCACATCTACGCGCGCACCACCGAAGACGCGGTCCGCACCGAAGGCTTCTTGATGGCGCGCGATCGCGGGTTTCAGCTGGAGATGGCCCGGCGGCTGGCCACGGGCCGTCTCGCCGAGCTGTTCGCCTCGCTCGACGCCGGCCAGATCGACGACGACATCACCATGCGCACCGTGGGCCTGCACCGCGCCGCCAAGGCGATGTACGAAGCGCTGGAACCGAACAGCCGAGACAAGAAGCTGCTCGATGCCTTCGCCGACGGCATCACGCAGTGGAACCGCGGCTATCGCCAGGGCAAGCTGAAGCCCCCGGAAGAGCTGCTCGGCATCCCGAAAGAGGCCTTCACCGACTGGTCACCCATCGACACGCTGGCCATGGCGCGCCTGCAGACCTTCGCGCTCTCGTACGACGGGGACAGCGAGATCAGCGCGAGCGAGAAGGTCGAGAAGGTGCGGAAGGTGTTCCACGCCGGCGCCACCGACGCAGCGGCCAAGGCCCGCGCGGGGCTCTTGATCGACGTGTATCGCTTCGAGCCGCTGGACCCCGCATCGCCGCTCTCGGGCTTCACGGACGACCCGCTCCCAGCCGCTCAGCTCGTGCCGGGCGCCGCGTCCGGGCCGGGCGCCACGCCGAAGCTCGGCGCGAAGTCCCCGTCGCTGCCCCTGGGGCTGGCCCAGGCGGCCGCGCCCTTCGTTCGCTCGGTCGAGCGGGTGCGGAACTTCATGGGCGGCGACGAGTTCTTCGGGTCGAACAACTGGGCCGTGGCCGGCGGAAAGACCCAGAGCGGCAACGCCATGGTCGCGAACGACCCGCACCTGGGGCTGACCTCGCCCATGACGTTCTGGCCCACGCACATCTACGTGGGCAGCGAGACCAGCGCGACGCTCGAGATCAGCGGCGTGGCGTTCCCCGGGATCCCCGGCATCATCCTGGGCACCAACCGCACGCTGGCCTGGGGCGCCACCACCGCCGGCTACGACGTCACCGACGTGTGGAAAGAGAAGGTGTCGCCCGACGGCTCGGGGGTGATGTTCAAGGGCCAGAAGGTCGCGTTCCAGAAGGTCACCGAGACGATCAAGATCGGCGGGCAGCCGGACTACACCTGGGACGTGCTGATCGTGCCGCACCATGGTCCCGTGGTGCCCGAGATCGGCGCCGACAAGAAGGTGAAGCCGGCCGTCGGCGACTCGAACGTGCTCAGCATCCGCTGGACCGGCCATCAGGTCACGGGCGAGCTGCAGGCCACGTTCTCGCTGCTCGAGGCCAAGACCGTGGACGAAGCGCGGGTGGCCATGCAGCCGTTCGGCACCGGTGCGCAGAACTGGATGTTCGCCGATAGCACCGGCAGCGTCTTCATGTTCGCCCAGGCCAAGTTGCCGTACCGCGACCCCAAGGCCTTGGCCTGGGACCCGAAAACGTTCACCGGGACCTTACCCGCCTTCGTGCTCGACGGCGAGAAGGGCGAGCACGAGTGGACCGGGAAGTTCCTCGAAGAAAAGTACGTTCCGAAGCTCAAGAACCCGAGCTCGGGCTGGATCGCCACCGCCAACACCGACCAGGTGGGCGCCACCAACGACAACGACCCGACCAACGACCTCTTGCCGAACGGCAAGCCGTTCTACATCGGCTCGGACTACGCCGAAGGCATGCGCCTGGGGCGGATCCAGCAGCGGCTGGCGGCCAAGGCCGGCAGCATGACCGTGGACGAGATGGCCAGCATCCAGGGTGACCACAAGTCCGGGCTGGGGGCGCGGCTGTCGAAGCACCTGGTGGCTGCGCTGGAGAAGGCCCAGGCCGAGAAGGCCACGCCCGGCACCCATCCCGAGCTCAGCGCCGCGGTCGCCGATCCACGCTACGCGGCAGCCGGCGTCGCCGATCTGCTCGACGCCCTGAAGAAGTGGGACACCGAGGCCGGCTTCGAGGCCGCGTCGGGCGTCAGCGCGGACGACGACTCGCTTTCCACGGATGCGAAGCAAGCCCTCGCCGCCAAGGCCACCGTGGTGTTCAACGCCTGGTTGGTGCGCGCCATCGCCCGCGCATTGGAAGACGAGATGAAGGCGGCCGACGTGAGCAACCTCGGGACCGCCAACATGGTCAAGGGCTTCGTCCGCATGCTCGAGCAAGATCCGACCAAGCTTGCGACCTACGACGCGGCCTCGGGGCAGAGCGCGCTCTGGGACGACATGGGCACCACCGGGGTGGTCGAGAAGAAGGACGACCGGCTGGTCATCGCGCTGCTCGACGCGGTGGACGATCTGGTCAAGATCAAGATCTTCGGTGCGGATCGCAATGCCTGGCGCTGGGGCAGGGTGCATCGCCTGCGCCTGAGCTCGCTGAACCCGCTGTGGTTCGCCTCGGTCCCCAGCCTGTCGGACCCGACCTTCCCCGACGGCTTCCCGCGGCCCGGCGACCAGTGGAACGTGGACGCCTGCAACTTCGGGATCGTGAAGAGCCTGAGCTCACCGCTCGACTTCAACTATGGCTCGGGGCCGGTGCAGCGCTTCGTGGCCGAGATGACCAAGACCGGCCCCAAGATCAAGAACGCCCTGCCCGGCGGCTCGGTGCTGGCGCTCTCTAGCCCGTTCTTCGCCAACGAGATGGCCCTCTGGCGGAAGAACGAGTCGCACGACGTCCCGTTCGAGATGGACGACGTCCAGGCTGCGGCGGTCGCGCCGGGCGGCGAGCACGTGCTGTACACGCCGTGAGCGGGGCGCTCTACGGGATCGGAACGCCCGGCTCGCCGTAGTCCACCACGCGCACGCCGCGGCGCTGCTTGGCGGCCTCGGTCGCCACGCGCAGCTTCTCGTACAGCGCCACCACGTCGGTCTTGAGAGCGTCCAGCCGCAGCACCGGGCTGGTGCTGTCCATCGCCTCGAGCACCAGGTTGCCGGTACCCATGATGCGCTGTCCGAACGGCCGCTCGACCACGTAGTCGGTGATTCGATAGAGGTCGACCTGCTCCATCTTCTTCGAGAACAGGCCCATGTCGATCACGATGCGCTGGCTGGTGATCTTGTAGCTCTTGCTACGGGTGCGCACCCAGAGCACCCCGAGCGCGATGCCCAGGGTGACGATGCAGAGCAAGAGGACGCCCAGGCTCGGCACCAGGGCAGGGTGGCCTTCGAAGAGCACGTCTTCACCCGACGCTTCGGCGGCGGGCTCGCTCAAAGACGCCCTCCGAGCCGCACCCCGGTCGGCGTCACGGTGAGGTGCAGCTTGGCGGCGGCCGCCGGCTCGCTCTTCTTGCGCGAGAGCAGCGCCCAGGTCACACCGCCCGCGGCGACCACGGTGCCGCCGATCAAGAGCACGTTGGCCGTCGTGGCCATGCCCTTGGCGCTGTCGTACTCGTCGGCCGCGTCGCGGCTCACCGGGTTGTCGGCCGCGTCGTCGCGCTTGCTCTTGGCTTGCAGGCCGAAGAAGAACCCGGCGCCCACCGCAGCGACACCGACGCCCGCCACCACCCACGGCAAGACCCCGGGCCCCTTGCTGGGCTCGGGCTTGGGCTCGGGCTTGGGTTCGGGCTTGGGCTCGGGCTTGGCCGGATCGGGGTTGGCGCGCTGCTTGTCTTTCTCGATCTGAGCCTTGAGCGTGACGATGCGTCGCTCCAGGGCGCCGCGATCTTTCGCCTCTGGCGCCTTCTCCAGGTACTTGGTGTAGGCGTCGATGGCCTTCTGATTTTCGCCCAGGCCCTCGTACGCGCGGCCCAGGTTGTAGAGCAGCACCGGCTCTTCGTGGAGCGAATAGGCTCGCTCGAGCAGCGCGGCCGCTTCGTCGAATTTGCCCTGGCGATACAGGTCGGCGCTCTTCTCGAAGAGCTCGACGGCCTCGACCTTCGGGTCTTTCTTGGCTTTCGGCTGGGCTTCAGCCGACAATGTAGGACACCCTAAAACTGCGAGAAGCAATAGGCCGGGCAGAGCCCTTGTGACGGTACGAGGCATTTTGCTAGGCTTGTATGCTTGGAAGCATAGCAGGGGGAATGGCCGCAGCGGAATCCACAACTGTAGAAACCATCGGCCGGTACGAGGTCGTCGGCCGCCTGGCAGTAGGCGGGATGGCCGAGATCTTGCTCGGAAGGCTCCGCGGGCCGAGTGGTTTCGAGCGCGCCGTCGTCATCAAGCGGATTTTGGCCCACCTGGCCGAGCAGCCGGCGTTCGTCGACATGTTCCTGGACGAGGCGCGGCTCGCGGCTCGCATCCAGCACCGGAACGTGGTCCAGGTCCACGAGCTCGGCCAGGACGGGAAGAACCTGTTCCTGACCATGGAGTACCTCGAGGGCGAGAACGCCGCCGGCATGGTGCGGCGCAGCCTGGTGCTCGAGAAGGACATCGGCGCCGCGATGTGCGCGTTCATCGTGGCCGAGGCGTGCGCCGGCCTGCACGCCGCGCACGAGCTGAAAGATCCCGAGGGCCGGCCGCTGGCGCTCGTGCACCGCGACATCTCTCCGCAGAACATCTTCGTGACCTACGGCGGCGGCGTCCGGGTGCTCGACTTCGGCATCGCCAAGGCCGCGGACCGCACCGCCCACACCGAGGTCGGACAGCTCAAGGGCAAGTTCGAGTACATGGCTCCCGAGCAGTGCCGGGGGAAGCCCATCGATCGCCGTGCCGACATCTTCGCGCTGGGCATCGTGCTCTACGAGCTCTTGACCCGGCGCCGCCTGTTCAAGCGCGACACCAAGCTCGGCGTGCTCGAAGCGGTGTGCCGCGAGACGCCGGTGCCGCCCAGCAAGGTGGTCGAAGGCTGCCCCGAGGCGCTCGACCGGGTAACGATGAAGGCGCTCTCGAAGAGCGCCGACGAGCGCTACGCGACCGCCGCCGAGATGCGCCGCGACCTGATGGCCGTGGTGCGCGAGCTGCTCGGTCCCCAGGATCCGGAAGAGGTGCTGGTCGCGATGATGCAGCAGCTCTTCGCCGATCGCATCGCCGAGAAGAACGAGATGCTGCGGAAGGTCCGGGCGGGCGGCGCGGTCGGCGCGGTCCCGACCGCCGAGGCCGACTCGGCCGTCGAGATCCCCGAGCTCGAAGGGATGGAGGCGATCTCCGAGCTGTCGGGCGCCGGGTCCATTCCGCGCGGTCGGCTCGAGAGCGGCTTCACCTTCGGCGGCTCGCACGCCGGGTCGGGCGTGGACGCGCTGGCGCAGGCCGCCGCCGAGGCGCGGCGCACCCGGTCGATCTTCGTCGCGGGCGCCGCCGCAGCGTCGGTGTTGGCGCTCGGGGCTCTGGGCTTGGTGCTCAGCATCCCCAAGGCCAGCGGCGCGTCCATGGCGCGCGGCGTGGGCGCGCTGCGCGTGCCCACCTCGGTGTTGCCCAAGGCCACGCCCGGCGAAGCGCCGGCCTCGACCGAGGTGATGATCAAGGTCGTGAGCGAGCCGGCCGGGGCCACGCTGCTCGTCGACGGCCAAGAGAAGGGTCCGACCCCCATCGAGTTCAAGCTGCCCAAGGGCAACACGCAGGTCGAGCTCACGCTGAGGCGCGAAGGCTACGACGACGCGGTCGAGAAGATCACCCCGGACGAGAGCCAGCGCTTCCGGGTCTCGCTGACCCGGACCAAGAAGAAGCCGGGGGGTGGGGGGCCCATCGCCAAGCCTCCGCCCGGCGGGTTCCACCGGTTCGACTGACGCGGGCCGCGCGGGGCGATCCGCCTCGACGATCCCGCCGGCGAGTGCCATATCGCCCCCTGCCATGCCCCGGCTGCCCCTCGCGAGCGACCTGGCCGCTTTCCTGCCCACCTCGCGGGCCGAGATGGCGGCCCGCGGCTTCGAGCAGCTCGACGTCCTGATCGTCACCGGAGATGCGTACGTCGATCATCCGGCGTTCGGTCCCGTCTTGGTGGCGCGCTTCCTCGAGGGGCGTGGTTTTCGCGTGGGCATCGTGGCCCAACCCCGCTGGGACCGCCCCGACGACCTGTTGGTGATGGGGCGGCCGCGGCTCTTCGTGGGCGTCAGCGCGGGCAACCTGGACAGCATGCTGAACAAGCTGACCGCCCAGAAGAAGGTCCGCTCCGAAGATCAGTATTCCCCCGACGGCCAGCCCAACCGCCGCCCGAACCGCGCCAGCATCGTCTACGCGAACCTCTGCCGGCAGGCGTTCCCCGGGCTGCCCATCGTGCTCGGCGGCATCGAGGCGTCGCTCCGGCGCATCGCCCACTACGACTACTGGTCGGACTCGGTCCGGCGCTCGGTGTTGCTGGACGCCAAGGCGGACCTGTTGGTGTTCGGCATGGGCGAGCACGCCGCCTGGCAGATCGCCGAGCGGCTGCGCGCCGGGGCGGCGCTGTCCGAGCTGGGCGACGTGCGCGGCACGGCGGTGGTCAAGAAGAACCCCGGCGCGTGGCAGCCCTTGGCAAGCGACGCGAGCCGCTATGTCACCGATGGCAAGGTCGTGGTGCTGCCGTCGTACGACGAGGTCGCAGAGGACAAGCGGGCGTTCGCCCGGATGAGCGCCCTCTTGCAGAAAGAGACCAACGCGCACAACGGCCGGCCGCTGCTCCAGGCCCATGGCGAGCAAGCGGTCTACCTGAACCCACCGCCGCTGCCGCTCACCGAGGCCGAGATGGACGGTCTGTACGCGCTGCCCTTCACGCGGCGCGCGCACTTCTCCTACGGCGACCGCCGCATCCCGGCGTTCGAGACGGTGAAGCACTCGATCGTCACGATGCGCGGCTGCTTCGGCGGCTGCACCTTCTGTAGCATCACCGAGCACGAGGGCCGCATCATCCAGAGTCGCTCCGAGCAGAGCGTGCTCGCCGAGGTGCGGAAGCTGTCGCGCATGGCGGGGTTCTCTGGCGTGCTCACGGACGTCGGCGGCCCCACCGCAAACATGTACCAGCTTCACTGCCGGGACCCGAAGATCGAGGCGGCCTGCCGGCGCCTGTCGTGCGTCCACCCGGGCGTGTGCGAGAACATGGTGACCGATCACGGCCCGCTGGTGCGCCTGTTGAAGAAGGTGCGCACCGCGCCCGGCATCCGCCGCGTGTTCATCGCCTCGGGCGTGCGCTACGACCTGGCCGAGCGAAGCCCCGAGTTCATCCGCGAGCTGGCGGCGCACCACACCGGGGGGCAGCTGTCGGTCGCGCCCGAGCACGTCGACCCCAAGGTGCTCGACAAGATGAAGAAGCCCGGCGTCGAGTCGTACGAGCGCTTCGCCGCGGCGTTCTGCCAGGCCAGCGAGGCGGCCGGCAAAGAGCAGTACCTGGTGCCCTACTTCATCACCGGGCACCCCGGCTCGACGTTGGCCGACACCATCGCGCTGGCGCGCTATCTCAAGCGGAACGATCTGCGGCCGCGACAGGTGCAGGACTTCATCCCCACGCCGATGTCCATCGCCACCACGATGTACTACACCGGGCTCGACCCGTTCAGCGGCGAGCCAGTGCCAGTGGCACGCGAGCTGCGCGACAAGCGCCTGATGAAGGCGCTGATCTTCTGGTGGGACCCCGAGCACTGGCCGCTGGCGCGAGAAGCGCTGAAAAAAGCCGGGCGCACCGAGCTGATCGGCACCGGCCCGTCGGCGCTGATCCCGCCCGCGCGTCCCGGGGCAGAGGGTCGGTGGTATAAGGGCGAAGGTGTCGAGCGAGGGTCACGGTCGGCGTCCAGAGGGCGTGCCTCGGACGCTCAAGGCGGAGGACGGCGTCGCCAGCGAGGTGATGCGCCGGGTGAAGGCCCCGCACCGTCCGGTGCTCGTCGTCGTTTCCGGTAGCGAGGGCGACGTCGGCCGGCGGGTGATCGTCGAGCGCACGCTGCTGATCGGCCGGGACCCGGATGCCGCGCTGCCGCTCTCCGACGGCCTGGTGTCGTGGCACCACGCCTGCATCGACGACCGCGGCGACGGCTGGGCGTTGGTCGATCTGGGCAGCACCAACGGGGTGTCACTCAACGATCAGAAGGTGAGCGACGCCGCCCTGAAGCCCAACGACACCATCGTGATCGGCACCAGCGTGATGCGCTTCGAGCTTCAAGACGGCGTTGCCCAGGCCTACAACCAGGTGGTCGAGCGCCTGTTGAACATCGACGACCTCTCGGGGCTGTTCGTGCGGCGCAAGTTCGACGCCGAGCTCTCTCAGATGCTGGAAGCGGGGCGGAAGCAGGGCGCGAGCGTGGCCCTCTTGGTGATGGACCTGGACGGCATCAAGAAGATCAACGACACCCACGGCCACCTGTTCGGGGCGTACGTGATCGGCGCGGCGGGCAAGCTGATCGGCGAGGTCGTGGGCGCCCGAGGCATGGGGTCGCGCTTCGGCGGGGACGAGTTCCTGGCCGCGCTGCCGGGCCTCGACGCGGCGGCGGGCGTGGCCGTGGCCGAAGAGATCCGGGCGGCCATCGCCGCCCACCCCTTCGAGCGCGAGGGGGTCCCGCTCCGGCCCGGCATCTCGATCGGCGTGGCAGAATTCCCCGCCGATGCCGACGATCCGCTCGGCTTGTTCCAGAAGGCGGACGAGGCACTGTACCGCGCGAAGCAGGGTGGTAAAAACCGCGTCTGTCGCTGAACGGAGTCCGGCATGTCAGAGGAGAACGTCTTCGTCATCAACCACCCGCTCATCCAGCACAAGCTGAGCCTGATGCGGCGGAAGACCACGAGCACCAGCTCGTTCCGCGCGCTCTTGCAAGAGCTGAGCATGCTGATGGCCTACGAGGTGACCCGCGATCTGCCGCTGGTGATGGAAGACATCGAGACCCCGCTCGAGCCGATGCGGGCCCCGGTGCTCGAGGGCAAGAAGATCGTGCTGATCAGCGTGCTGCGCGCTGGCACCGGCATGCTGGACGGCATGCTGCGCATCGTGCCCAGCGCGCGCGTGGGTCACATCGGGCTGTACCGCGATCCGAAGACGCTGGAGCCCGTCGAGTATTTCTTCAAGGTGCCGAGCGAGATGCACGACCGCGACGCGATCGTGATGGACCCGATGCTGGCCACCGGCAACAGCGCCGCGGCGGCCGTGGCCCGGGTCAAGGCCACCGGGCCGAAGAGCGTGAAGTACGTGTGCCTGCTCGCGGCCCCGGAAGGCATCGCCACCTTCCGTAAGCAGCACCCCGACGTGCCGATCTACACGCCCGCCATCGACGTGCGCCTGAACGACCACGGCTACATCTTGCCGGGGCTCGGCGACGCCGGCGACCGGCTGTACGGCACGAAGTGAGCGGGCGCCGCCGCACCTACATCCCAAATGCTCAGCACCGCGCCCGGCCACCCGGGGCCGGGCGCCCCGAGACCTGACCCAGAGCCGCAAAAATGTCCTAGCGTTACGGGCTCGGGGCCTCGGCGAAGGGACGCATGGCGAACACCAAAGGCAGCAAGGGACCGGGCGGTCGAATCCTGCGCGTCGAAGAGCTCGACGACTACCTGAGCGGCTCGATCGAGAGCCCGCAAGCGGTACTCGACTCGCTGGTGAACGCCGCGGCCAAGGGTCAGATCTTCCCGGCGCTGTTCGAGAAGCTGCACGCGGTGGCGTCCGAGCAAGACAAGCTCGCCGACCTGGCGTTCGCCTACGAGAGCCTGGCGCAAGACCGCCGCGTCAAGCTGCTCTCGGCCGAGGCGCAGACCGCCGTCTTCCTGGCAGCCACCCAGTTCTTCGCCGACGTGTTCGGCGATCCCGACGGCGCCGTGGCCTATGCCGAGCGGGTGGTGGCGGCTCAGCCCGGCCACCCTGAAGCCGTGGCCCGCCTCGAGAAGATCTTCGCGGACGGCTCGGACAGCGCCCGCCTCGCCAAGCTCTACTTCGATCTGGCAACGCACGATCGCGATCCTGCGGTGCAACTGCGCCGGTTGCGTCAGGTGGTCGAGGTCAGCGCCGATCAGCCGGCCCTTGCCGAGCTGACGGTCGACGCGCTCACCCGGCTGAACAAGCTCGATCCGAACGACAGCTGGGTCCGTGAAGCGCTGGAGCAGCGCCTGGTGGCGGCGGGCAAGTCGCGCGAGGCGATCAAGTTGCTCGAGGCGTCGCTGCTCCGCGAGCCGGCGCCGACCCCCATCGAGAGCTTCCAGATCCGGACGCGGCTGCTCGAGCTGTACACCAAGGACGTGGGCGAGCCGCACCGCGCCGTGCCGCACATCGAGGCGCTCTTGGCGCAGACGCCCGCCCACGCCGAAGCGCGGCGCGTGGCCGAGGCCTTGCTCGACAACCGCGCGGTGTCGGCGCGGGTCGCGGCGGCGCTGTCGGACGCGTACTTCGCCCTCGGTCTGGCAGATCAGGCCGCGGCCATGTTGAACCTCGAGCTGAAGACGGTGCGCGGCCCGCGCCGGATGGAAGTGCAGCGCCGCCTGGCCTTCATCCGGCAAGACGCCGGCGACCCCGCGGGGGCCCTGGAGCTGCTCGGGCCGGTGGTGAGCGCCGAGCCGGGCGAGGACGAAGCCCGGCGCCGCTACGTCGAGCTGAGCCTGAGCCTGAACCAGCCCGCGGAAGCGGCCAAGCTGCTCAATCGCGCGCTGGGCACCTGCAAAGAGCCGGCGGTGCGCGCCCGGGTGGGTGCCGAGATCGGAACCGTGTACCTGCGCTCGGGCGACGTGAAGCGGGCCGAGGCGGCCTTCAAGCAGGTGGTCGAAGACGCGGCAGATCCGTCGGCGATGCTGATTGCGGCCCGCCATCTGGTCGAGCTGTCGGAGAAGTCCGGCGACCCCAAGGCACTGGGCGCGGCTCTCGAGCTGGTGGCGCGGCTCGAGACCGAGCCGGATCCGCGCAACGCGGCGGCGCGCCGGCTGGCCAAGCTGGCCGAGGGCGAGCTCAACGATCCGTCCAAGGCCATCAGCGCCTACCGCGCGCTGATCGACTCACCCTGGGCCGACGACGCCTTGAAGAAGCTCACGGGCCTGTACGAAGATCAGGGCGATTTCGAGGGCCTGATCGACGTGACCGAGCGTCGCGCCGCGCGGGCCAAAGAGCCGGGCGAAGGGCGCCACCTCTTGTTCCGCGCGGCCGAGCTGCGCACGGAGAAGGGGCGCGATCGCGCGGCGGCGCTCGAGGCTTGGCGCGCGTATCTGGCGCGCTTCGGCCCGGCGCGGGACGCGCACGCCCAGATGATCCCGCTGCTGGAACAAGAGAAGCAGTGGAAAGAGCTGGCCTGGGTGCTGGAGCGCGACCTGGAGCTGGCGCCCGCAGAAGAGCAGGTCGCGCTGCTCACTCGCCTGGCACAGCTCAAGGTGTCGCGTCTCTCGGATGTCCCTGGCGGGCTCGCCGCCTACGAGCGGGCGCTGGCGGCCGACCCCACCGACAAGGTCAGCCGCGCCGCCGTCGAGAAGCTGATGCTCGCCGGCGACTCGCGCCTCACGGCGGCGGACGTCCTCGAACGGGTGTTCCGCCGCGAAGAGCCGGGGACCGGCCTGTTGCGCGTGCTCGAGACCCGAGCCGAGCTGGCCGCCGAGCCCGAGGCGCAGCTGGCCGCCATCGAAGAGGCGCTCGCGATTGCGGCAACCCATCTCAAAGATCCCGCGCGGGCCCTCGAGCTGGCGGCCCGGGGGCTTGGCCTGGTCGTGACGTTCGCGCGCTCGGCACTGGGTCTGTGGCTCGAACGCGTGCAGTCGCTCGGCACCGAGGCCGGGCGCCCGGCAGAGCGCGCCGCCGCCCTGGCCGGCGCCCTGGGCGAGCACCCGGTGGACAGCCCCGAGATGTGCGATCTGGCCCGGGCCACCGCCGAGGCGCTGGTGCAGAGCGGCGACGCCGGGCGAGCCGTCGCCGTGTATCGGCGCGCGCTGGCCTTCGACCCGTCGAACGCCGATCTGCTCTCGCGCATCGACGAGCTCTTGGCCGAGCAAGGCAGCCCCGAAGAGCGCCTGTCGCTGTATCGCGACGCGCTGGCTCGCAATCCCGAGGGTGAGCGCAAGAAGCACCTGCTGCATTCCATGGCGCGCTTGCTGGGGGGCGAGCTCTCGCGGCCAGACGAAGCCATCGAAGCCTGGCTGCGGGCCCTGGCAGAAGACCCTCGGGACGCCGCGGCTCACCAGGCGCTGGTCGAGCGCTACACCGAAGCGCGAAACTGGTCGGTGCTGTACTCGGAGCTCGAGCGCGCGCTCGCGTTCCACGAGGGCGAGCGGCGGAACGCGACCTTGCTGCGGATGGCCGAGGTCGCCGCCGAGAGCGACAGCGCCAAGGCGCTGGAGCACTACCGCGAGCTTCTGGTCAGCGCCGAGCTCTCCGATTCGGTGCTCGAGAACATCGAGCTGCTCGCGCACTCCAACGGTGATGCCGAGACCATGCGCCAGGTGCTGGAGCGGCGCATTGCCGTGGCCGGCGCCCCGGAAGATCGCGCCGCCCTGCTCGAGAAGCTGGGGCTGGTGCAGGCCAAGCAGCTGGTGGATCCCGAGGCGGCCGCCAAGTCGTGGCTGGCCGGCGCCCGCGCCGCCGACGCCGCCGGCGACGACGAGCGCGCGCGCCGCATGTACGAGCGCGTCTTGGGCGTGAGCCCCGACGAGGCCGAGGCGGCCCGGCGCCTGATCTCGCTCTATGCCGCCAGCAGCGCCTGGGAGAAGATCCCCGAGGCGTTCGGCGTGTTGCACCGCTCGGGGGCCGACGAGCGCGACGTGGTGGCGCTGTTGCTGTCGCTGGAGGCGCCGGCCGTCGCCGAGGGCGCCATCGAGGTGTTCGTGGTGCTGACCGACGGCGTGCTCGCCCGCGACAGCCTCGACCCCGCTCGGATGCGGCAGGTGCTGCTGTCGCGCGCCCGCGCGTTGTCGACCAGCCCGGCGCATCGCGACGAGGTGGCCGAGATCTACCGGCGGGTGCTGGAGAGCGGCGCCGAGGACGTCCAGGCCGCCGCCGAGGCCTTCACGGTGTTCCTGGCGACCAACGAGCTGACGCCGGCGCGGGTCGCCGATCGACGCTGGCTCTTCGAGTGGCGCGCGTCGCGGGCCACGGATCCGACCACGGTGCTGATTGCCTGGGCGCTGGCCGAAGAGACCACGCTGGGCAACCCCGCGGCCGCCATCGAGCTGTACAAGCGAGTGCTCGATCGCGATCCCGAGCGACTCGACGCGCTGTCACAGCTGGCGCGCCTGCAGTCCACCCACGGCGACGCCGAGGGCGCGCTGGTGACCCTGGCGGCGCTGTGCGAACGGGGCGAGGGCGAACAGCGCACCACCGCCGAGATCGGCATGGTCTCGCTGTGGATCGAGCGCCTGGGGCGGCCCGCCGATGCACTGGCCACCCTGGGTCACCTGCTCGACGTGGCCCCGCAAGACGCCGAGGTGATGCGCCTGACGCGGGCTCTGCTCTCGTTCGACGCGGTCCGCGCCCAGGCAGCCGTTCTGCTCGAGAAGGTCGCCGACAGCGCCGAGAGCCGTGAAGCGCGCGCCGAGCTCTTGCAGACCCTGATCGACGTCGCCCGCGGCGTGGACTCGCTCGCCGAGTCGCGAGTGCGCTGGTACGAGCGCTTGCTCGAGTGCCGTGAAGGCGACGACGAGGCCACGCTGGCGGCAGCGCTGGCCGGTGCGGAAGAGCTGCCCCACGTCTCGGGCCTGTGGGACGCCGCCGAGCGCGTCGCCCGCCGCGTGAACCGCCCCGAGCCCGTGGCAGAGGCGTACGGCCGGTGCCTGGACGGCGACCTGGGCCCCGACGTGGCCGAAGAGCTCGGGCGCCGCTTCGTCGAGTTCAACGAAGAGTGGTTCGAGGACGCCGAGCGCGTGATCGCCCTGCTCACTCGGGTGCTCGAGCTGTGCCCGAGCGCCGACTGGGCCTTCGATCGGCTGAAGCTGGCCTTCAACGGTTCGGCGCGATGGAACGAGCTGTTCGCGCTCTACGACCGCGAGCTCGGGCGGCTGGAAGACGGCCCCCGCAAGCTCGAGATCTTGCGCGAGGCGGCCATGGCGGCCAAGGACTTCGCCAACGACGCCGACCGCGCCATCGACTATCTCGAGCGGCTCGAGCGGGCCGCCCCCGGCGACGCGCGCATCGAGGCGTCGCTCGAGCGCCTGTACGAGCGCGAGGGGCGAACGCGGCCGCTGATTTCGCTGCTGTCGCGGCGGCTCGCGCAGGCCACCGGCCCGAAGAAGACCGACCTGTCGTTGCGCGTGGCGCGCCTCTGGCTCGAGGTCGGCGACCCGGTGGAGGCCTATGCCCTGCTCGAGCGCGTGCTGGCCGAGCCCAAACCCAGCGCAGAGGTCCACGAGCTGCTCGAGCGTCTGGTCGCGCTGCCGGCCGCCCGCGACTCGCTGGCGCCGAGCGAAGAGTCGAAGAAGAAGAAGAGCCACGCCAAGAGCGTGCGTCACGCCGCGGCCGAGCTGCTACGCAAGCGCTACGAGGCCGACGGCGACGTGGCTCAGGTCGCGCGCATGTTGGAGGTCGAGCTGGAGCTGGCCGACACGAAGCAAGAGCGCGTGTCCCGCCTGGAGAAGATCATCCAGCTTCGGACCGACTCGATCGGGGACTATCGCGGCGCCTTCGAGAGCGTGGCCCAGCTGGTGGCGCTCGAGCCCCACGAGACGCTGCATCGCGTGCGCCTGGCCGAGCTGGGCGGGCGCACCGGGGACCACGCGCGGCGCGCCGAGCTGCTCGTGACCATCGCCGGTGGCTGCCAAGACGCGGCCGTGCGCCTCGACCTCTTGCTCGAGGCCGCCACCGTCCAGAAGACGGATCTGGGCGACAGCGGTGCCGCCGTCGAGCTCTTGCAGCGCGTGCTGGCCGAGGCCGGCGACGACCGCGCCCGGGCGCTCAGCGCCGCGCGCGAGCTCGACCCGCTGCTCGACGCCGCGGGCAGGGCTTCCGAGCGGGTCAGCGTGCTCGAGCAGCTGGCAGCGCTCGAAGACGAAGCCGAGCGTCGCAAGGCTGCGCTGGGGGCCGCGGCGCGCGTCTCGGGTCGCGTGCTCAAGGACTGGGACCGGGCGATCCGCGCGTGGCGTGCCCGGCTCGACGACGACGCAAGCGACACCGAGGCGCTCGACGGTCTGGCAGACGCGGTGGCCGCCCAGGGCAACTGGGCCGATCTGGTGAGCGTGCTCGAGGCCCGAGCCGCGCTCTCGGCCCCCGAGGCCGCGCGTCGCGATCGCACCTTCGTGGCGCGCCTCTGGGCGGACCAGCTGGGCAACCCGGAGCGCGCCATCGCAACTTGGAAGGCGATTCGTGCCGACCTGGGCGCCGACGCCGAGAGCTTCGATGCGCTCGCCGAGCTCTACCGCCAGGGGCAGCGCTGGGCCGAGCTGACGGCGCTGATCAGCGAGCAGATCGCCTCCGAGGTCGATCCGAAGCAGAAGCAGGCGCTGTCCGTGGCCCTCGGGTCGGTGCACCTCGAGCACACGGGCGATCTCGAGGCCGCGCTCGCTGCCTTCGTTGCGGTCGGGGCCTGGCAGAGCGCGCTCACGGTGCTCGAGGCGCCCGCCGAGCGGCCGCGCGGTCGGGCCTTGGCCGAGCAATTGCTGAACGAAGCGACGGGAGCCTGGAAGCTCGGGGACGAGGCCGCGGGCGAAGCGGCGCTCGCCACCCTCGAGGCGCTGGGGCGGCGGCTCAGCGATGACGGCGAGCACGCCGCCCTGGTCGAGCTCTATCTGTCGGCGGCAGACCTTCCGTATCCGAAAGAGCGGCGGCGCGCGCTGCTCTCCGAGGCAGCGTGCCTGTGTTCCGATCGGCTGGCCGACGCCGATCGGGCGCTGAGCCTGTTCCGTAGGCTCTTCGCCGAAGATTCGGCCGACACGGTTGCCCAGGCCGTGGTCACCCGCTTCGCGCTCTTGCTCGAAGAGCAGAAGCTGGACGCCGAGATCGCCACCCTCTGGGAGGACCAGGCCCGGGCCCGGGCCGGGCTGGGTGACGCTGGCGCCGCCGCCGCGCTGTTCGCGCGCGCCGCCGACATCGCCGAGAGCCGCCTGGGCGCCACCGAGCGCGCCATCGACAACCATCGCGCGGCCGCCGATCTGGGAAGCGAGCCCGCGCTGGACGCACTGGCCCGCATCTTCGACGCTGCCGGCCGGCACACCGATGCCGCGGCAGCTCTCGAGCGGCTGTGCGAGCGCTCGAGCCGCGACGAGCTCGGGGCGCGCACCCTGCGCCTCGCAGAGGCACACCTGCGGGCCGGTCAACCCGAGCTGGCGCGGGCACGCCTGGAGCACGCCGTGGCCCACGCGCTCGACGCCGGCGGGGTTCGCCAGCGCCTGGCCGAGCTGTACCGCACGCAGCGCGCCTTCGGGCCGCTGGCCCTGCTCTTGACCACCGAGGCGCAGCGGGCGCCCGACAACAAGACGCGCCTGCGGCTGCTGCAAGAGACCGCAAAGATCCACCTCGAACGCCTCGACAGCCCCGACGCCGCGATCCCGCTCTTGGAGCAGGCCATCGAGCTCGACCCCGACGATCCGGTACTCAGGCTGGGGCTGGCCGCCGCCTTCACCAGCTCGGGCCGTCTGGACGACGCCCTGGCCGTGCTCAAAAAGCAGATCGAGCGCTACGGAACGCGCAAGCCCAAGGACCGCGCGCTGGTCCACTTCCAGCTGGCCCGCACGTCGCTGGCCGCGGGCCGTCGCGCCGAGGCCATCGCCGAGCTCGACTTCGCCAACAAGATCGATCCCGCGCACCCCGGCATCTTGCAGGCCTTGGCCAAGCTGGCCTTCGAAGAGGGGCAGCTCGAGCGCGCAGAGAAGCAATATCGCGCCTTGCTGCTGGTGCTGGGTCGCGACGACGACGACGCACCGAGCCGAGCCGAAGCGCTGCTCGATCTGGCCGAGATCGCCGGCCGGGCCGGCGACGACGTGCGCGCGGTCGAGCTGGTCGACTCGGCGTTCGAGGCGGCGCTCGAGAGCGTTCGCGAGGCCGACGCGCTGGAAACGGCGTTGCGCGCCCGCGGTCGGTACGACCTCTTGGCGCGCTCGGTCGAGGGGCGCCTGGCGCGGGCCGAATCGCCGGCAGACGCCGCTCGTGCCCTGGCCGATCTGGCGTTTTTGCACGCCGAACATCTGGGCGGGCTCGCGGCGGCCGAAGGGCGCATCCGCGATCGGGCCCGGGCGATCCACAGCGGCCTGAACGAGGGCGTCGACAGCGACGACCGCGCGTGGGCGGCTCTCGGCAGGGTGTACGACTTCCTGGGCGACGCGAGCGCCGAGGCCGACGTGCTCGAGCGACGCGTCTCGGGCGCCCTGGCCTCTGGCAGCACCGAGCTCGAGCCCGACGCATTCTATCGCCTGGCCGAGATCCGGCTGCACGACGCGCCAGCCCTGGCGCGCGGCATCGAGGTCCTCGAGCGCGCCCTCGAGCTGGCGCCCGATCTGGCCCGCGCCGAGCGGCTGCTTCGCGCCGCGCTCGAGTCCCAGCCCGGCAGCGAGGCGCTCACGGCGCTGTTCGAGCGCGTCGCGCGCGCCAAAGGCGACGACTTGCTGTTGGTCGAGGCGCTGTCAAAGGTCGTCGCGCTCCCGGGGGTGCACACCGAGGCACTGCGCGAGGGCGTTGCCCTGGCCGAGCGGCTGGAGCGGAGCGATCTCTGCGAGGCGCTCTTGCGTTCGGCTGTCGAGCGCGACGCCATGGGCGAGGCGGACACGGCATGGGCGCTGTGTGAGCTCGCCGATCTGTGCGACGAGCGCGGTGCGTTGCCCGAGGCGCTCTCGCTCCGCGAGCGCGCCGCCGGCCTGCTGCCGCCCGACGAGGCCCGAGCGCTGCTGCTCTCGGTCGCTCGCCGCTGGGCTGGCGAAGCCGGCGACGCCGCCTCGGCCCGCCGGATCTACGAGTCCTTGCTGGAGCACGATCCGGCCGACCGTGAGGTCTGGGAGCCGCTGGCTTCGGTGTACCGCAAGCTGGGGGCGTCCGAGGCGCTGGTCGAGCTGATCGAGCGCACGGTGCCGCTGGTCGAATCCAGCGCCGATCGCGGCCAGCTTCGCTTCGAGCAGGCAGAGATCTTGCTCGACGAGGGGCGGTCACACGAGGCAACCACCATCTTGCAAGAGATCCTGGAAGAGGATCCGGGCCAGGCGCGCGCGGCCGACCGGCTCCTTTCCATCCTGGAGCAGAGCGGGCTGACCGATCCGATCGTCGCGCTGCGCATGACCCAGATCGACACGGCGAAAGACCGGCAAGACGTGCCGCGGCTGGTGGCGCAGTCGCTGGGATTGGGCAAGCTGCTCGAGAGCTTGGGGCGCGCCGACGACGCCTACGACGTGTACGTGGCGGTGCTGGATTGGGACAAGTCGGACCGCGAGATCTTGCGCGCGGTGCTGCGCCTGGCCGAGCTCCGCGACGACCCTTATGTGGTGGCAGACGTGCTCGAGTCGCTGCTCAGGGTGGAGCGCGGCGAGCCGGCGGTCGAGATCGCCTCGCGCCTGGTGATGCTGCGCACCGACCAGGGGGACGAGGAAGGGGCGCAGCGGGCGCTCGAGCTGGGGTTCGTGGCCAGCCCGACCACGGTCGAGCTCCGCGACCCGCTCTTGGACCGGTACGCCTCGCGAGAAGATTGGGCGGGCGCGTCTCGGGTGCTGCGCGACGCAGTGCGCGTGGTCCCCAACGACCGTGAGCTGCTGGGCCGGCTGATCGACGCGCACCGCTGCGCCGGCGAGTCGACGGTGGCCCTGGAGATCCTCGACTCGCTGGGCGAGATGGCGGCCGACCCGCAGGTGTCCCGGGCACGGGCCGCGCTGCTCTCGGACGTGGGCCGCGATGAAGAGGCGGTGCTGGTGCTGGAGGCGGCCTTCGGGCTGGATCCCGAGGCGGCCCACGACCTGATCCCGGCGCTGGAGCGGGCCATGGCGCGCAGCGACGCCGAGCGCGCGCGCGAGCTGGCGCTGCGCCTGACCGAGGTCCTCGAGCGCACCGGCGACGGCGAGGCGGCCCGCGCACGCCTGGTCGATCTGGGCAAGCAGTTCCCGAAAGACCGCGAGGTGGTTCGCCGGCTGGCCGAGCTCGAGGGCCGCGCCGAACGCTGGGACGCCGCCAGCATGGCCTATCGCAAGCTGATCGCGCTGGAAGAGGGCGACGCGCTGACCGAGGCAGCGCTCTCGCTGGCCGATGCCTGCGAGCGAGCCGGGCGCTTCGGCGACGCGCGGGGCGGGCTCGAGCGGGCTCACAAGCTGGCGCCGCACGACGCCCGCTTGAAGGACCGCCTGCGGGCGCTCTACGAGGCGGTGGGCGACAGCCGCGAGCTGGCGCGCTTCGTGTTCGAAGAGGCCGCGGGCGAACAGCAGGTGCAGCGGCGGTTCGAGCTGTTGCTTCAGGCGGGCAACCTGCTGCTCATGCCCGACGGCGATCCCGGGCGGGCGGTCGAGATCTTGAGCGAGGCGCGCGGCCTCTCGCCCGACAGCCTGGATGGGGCGGTGCTCCTTTCCCGGGCCCATGCCGCGGTGGGGCGAGGCGAAGAAGCCATGACGTTGCTGGGCGAGCTGGTGGCGTCGTTCCGCGGGCGGCGCGCCAAGGAGCTGGCGCCCGTCTACCGAGAAATGAGCCGAATCCAGCTCACCGAAGGCTTCCTGAGCGACGCCCTGGGCTCGCTCACCAAGGCCTTCGAGATGGACATGAAGAACGCGCGCCTGGCCATGGAGCTCGGCCAGCTGGCGCTGGACATGGACGAGACCGAGGTCGCCGCCCGCGCATTCCGCGGCGTGACCATGCTGCGCGCCGGTGAAGAAGAGGGCGGCGAGCTGGTCACCAACGACGTCAAGGCTCACGCCAACTACCAACTCGCGCTGCTCGCGCAGCGCGCCGGCGATCCGCGCCGTGCGCGCATGCTGGCGGGCAAGGCGCTTTCCGAGAATCCCGACCATCACCTGGCACGCCAGCTCGTCTCCGAGATCGACGGCGGTTGACGATGCGGGCGCTCTCGGCTCTGATGCGGTCCGAATGAAACGTCAGAAACGTCTCACCAAGCGCGAGCGCAAGGCCCAAGACCCGACCCACCGCCCGGGCCCCCACAACCACTCGGAGCACATCCACTGCATCTCGTGTGGGCGTCACCTCGATCAGGCCGAGTTCTCCAGCACGCCGCCCACCGCGACGGTGATCACCTGCGATCACGGCTCACGCTTTCCGAGCTGCGTCAGCTGCATGCAGCACGCCGAGCAGCTGGTGATGGAGCACGACAAGAACGGGCAGCCGGTGAAGACCGCCGCTGCGTGGCACTGACGCCCGCGCGGGGCTGAACCGCGGCGGCCCGCTCAGCGCTTGCGCGCGTCGGACTTGTTCTTGGCCGAGGCCTTCTTGCCGCCGCCGCCGCCGCGATCCAGCCAGTGCAGCGCGGCGCGGTACATGCCGCTCTTCTTCTCGAGCGCCACCTCGTGACCCATGTCTTTGGGCATCGAGGCGCGGGTGGCCACCTTGTGCCGTTCGAGCCACTCTTCCAGCTGTTTCGTGCCCTCGATCACGCTGTCGGCCTCGCCGGTGATCAAGTACACGCGCTTCAGCGTCGCAGCGTTCTTCTTCAGCTCTTCCAGGCCGGCGCCGCCCCAGTACGAGGTGTTCCCGGCGAGGATCAGCCAACGATTGAAGGTCCGCGGCTCGCGCACGCCGACGTTCAATGCGACGTAGGCGCCTTCGCTGAAACCCACCAGCGTGTTGCCCACCACCTGCACGCGACGGCCGTATTCCTTGCGGAGCGCCTTGAGGGTCGCCATGGCGATCTGCTGGCCGCTGTACCAGTTGTTGTTCCAGTCGCGGCCGTCGCCGTGGGCGCTGGGGCCGCTGGGGCACACCACCCAGCCGAAGCGACGCGCCACCGGGGCCCAGCGCCGGCAGTCGCGCAGCGGGCTGCCGCCGCGCCCGTGCAGGTACATGATCACGGGCTTCATGCCCTTGCGCCCGGCGCCGGTGGGCTCGTAGAAGTAAGCCTCGCCGTGGCCCGGAACCTCGAGCTGCTTCAGCCCGTCGTTGCCGAAGTTCTTGGTGCTCGGATCGCCCTCGTCGGCCTTCTCGTCGGGCTCGGGCTTCTGCGCCTTCTTGCTCTCTTCCGCCGGCGGGCTCTCGCTCTCGTCGGCGTCGTCGCTGTCGACCTTGTCGGCCTTGTCCGCCTTGCTGGGCTTGGCGTCGTCGGCGTCGGGGATGACCAGCTTGGTGCCCAGCTTGAGGCGCGCGCGGCGCTCGATGCCGTTCGCCTCGCACAGCGCCTCGACCGTGACGTTGTAGCGCTTGGCGATCTTCCCCAGGGTATGTCCGGCCCCCACCACGTGCGTGCGCTCGCCCGCCACCCCCGGGCCGGCGAACGTCAGAGCCGCGAGCAAACACCCCACCGCAAACGACACCCTCGACGACATGATCGGCCGAAGCGCTACCACAACCCGGCCTGCGGGGGGAAACCTCTGATCTCGGGCCCGGCGGGGGGGGCCCGCGGCCCTTGGATCTTCGGCCTTTCCGCCCCCGGCCCGGCGTGCTGAAGGGGAAAGCGTGCCGAGCACCGGGAAGCGGCCGGACAGGCCCCGCCACTTCAGCATGCTCCGGGATTTCTCCCTGGCGGACGTGATCACCCTCGCCAACGGGTTCGCGGGGACGGCGTCCATCCTGGCGGTGTTGAAGTACCTGGAGGTCCAGGACGCGCGCTTCTTGTGGCTCGCGTTCGCGGCCCTGCCGTTCGCGGCGCTGGCCGACTACCTGGACGGTCGCGTGGCGCGCTGGCGCCGGAAGAACTCGCAACTGGGTGCGGACCTGGACTCGCTGGCCGATCTGGTGTCGTTCGGCGTGGCGCCGGCGGTGCTCGGGTTCGCCGTGGGGATGCGCGGCGGGATCGACGCCGCGGTGTTCGTCTATTTCGTGGGGTGCGGCATCAGCCGCCTGGCGCGCTACAACGCGACGGCTGCGGCGCTGTCCGACGACAGCGGGAAGGTGGCGTATTTCGAGGGCACGCCCATCCCCACCAGCCTGGGGCTGGTGTTGGTGCTCGCCATCCTGACCTGGCAGGGCCGAATCGCCGGGGCGCTGCCCGGCGGCACGGTCGAGCTCTTCGGGTTCGTGCTGCACCCGCTCACCCTGATGTACCTGGTGAGCGGCAGCGCAATGATCAGCAAGACCCTCCGGATCCCGAAGATCTAGCAGCCCACCGCGCGTGGCTCACCGCGCTCTCCCGCGGGCGATGACCGCCCACACGACAAAACGCGCGGCCCACTGCGTGGGCGGCTACTTCGTCAGCTCCACTCCCGAGGCCACGAACTGCACTTCCTTCGCCGTCCCGTCGGGGTTCTTGTTCGCGACCTTCGCGCCCTCTTCTTCCAGGTGCTCGACATGGCCCTTCTTCATCAGGGCCACGTTCACCACCCCCTGCAGCTTGGCGTGCGCACCGGCCGAGTCGAGCGGCACGAAGAAACCGTAGTCCTTGAAGGTCACGCGGGCGCCCCGCGCGTCGGCGGCGCTGCTCTCGGCGATCTCCATCCAGCAGCCCTTCTTGGAGCAGGCGCGTCGCACTTCGCCCTCGACCGTCACTTCTTTGCCTTCGAAGCCGTCGGGCTTGGTCAGCACCTCGGTGAGCGCCGCGGGGGCGGCCTGCCGGAGCGGCGCTCCGTACGCCTTGGTCGTACGCCCAGGCGCTGCGCTCGCGGCGGGCGTCGGCGCCGCGCGTGCGGTCTCGGCCGCGGGGGTGGGGGCCGAGCCCGAGCTGGGGGTAGCGGTTTCACACGCCGCCGCAGCAGCGGCGAGCAGCACGACCGAAACGACGATGCGCATGGGGGCGGTTTATCCCACGCCGCGCAGAGGCGGCAAGCCTTAGCCCTGGACGTCGCTCGAAAGCGGCGCCAGATTCCGCCCATGTCGAACCGCCCGCGGGCTCTGGCCTTGGCCCTGGCGGGCGCGCTCGCGCTCGCGCTCGCTTCTGGGCGCGCAAGAGCGGGGGAGGGCGACCACGGCGCGGCTACGAAGGCCGACTTCAGCGAGCCCGTCGAGGGGGCGGTGGCCCTCGAGGGGCGCATCCGCGCGCCGTGCTGCTGGAACCAGACCCTGGACATCCACGGCTCCGAGAGCGCCAACGAGCTGCGCCGCGAGATCCGCCGGCGGCTGAAGGCCGGCGAGAGCCAAGACGCCATCCAGGCCGATTTCGTCCGGCGCTATGGCGAGAAGATCTTGGCGGTGCCGCCGGGCAATCCACTGAAAGACGTGGGCGTGATCTTGTCGCTGTTGTTCGGGGCATCCGGCGTCGGAGCGCTGTTCATGCTCGCGCGCTGGCGAAAGCGCACGCTCGCCGACCGCGCCGCCGAGGCCAGCGCCGGCAAGAAGGGCAAGAAGAAGCCCGAGCGCGACGCGTTCGACGACCAGATCGACGCCGAGCTCGAGAAGCTGTGAGCCAGAAGCCGTGAACCAGGAGCCGCGATGAACGTCGCCATGTGGGGGCGCGCGCTGTCCGTCATCCCGCGCGTCACCAAAGAAGAGTGGTCCGAGCTCGATTTCGTCAGCAAGTGGCTGATCGCCACTCGCTCGGCCGTGATCATCATGACGGTGATCGCAGCGGGCATCGCCGGCCTGCTCGCCTACCGCGACGGCGCCTTCGACGCCGTGCTGTGGGGGGCGTGCACCGTCGGGCTGGCGTTTGCCCACGCCACCAACAACCTGGTCAACGATCTGACCGACCACAAAAAGGGCGTCGACAAGGACAACTACTTCCGCACGCAGTACGGGCCGCAGCCGCTGGAGCACGGGCTGATGACCACCGGGCAGGTGATCCAGTACGCCGTGGCCACCGGGCTGGTGGCGCTGGCGGCGGGGGCCTATCTGGTGACCCAGCGGGGCCAGGTCACGCTCACGCTCTTCTTGATCGGCATCTTCTTCGTGCTCTTCTACACCTGGCCGCTCAAGTACATCGGCATGGGCGAGCCGGCGGTGCTGGTGGTGTGGGGGCCGCTGATGGTCGGCGGCACGTACTACGTGGTCACCGGCCGCTTCGACTGGCAGGTCGCGCTCGCCAGCCTGCCGTTCGCGCTGGGCGCCACCGCGGTCTTGTTCGGCAAGCACATCGACAAGCTCGAGGCCGATCGAAGCAAGCAGATCCGCACGCTGCCGGTGCTGCTGGGCGAGCGGCTCTCGCGCCACGCCACCAGCGCGATGCTGCTCTGCCAGTACGGGCTGGTCGGCTATCTGATGGTGACCCGCTATTTCTCGCCGGTGCTCTTGCTGGTGCTGGGCGCCGCGCCGGCGCTGCGCCTGGCGCTCAGGGCCTACGGCTCACGCCGCCCCGAGCGGCCGCCGCCCGAGCTGCCGCCCAACGTGTGGCCGTTGTGGTTCGTGGCGTTCGCGTTCCACCACACGCGGCGGTTCGGCATGCTCTACGTGCTGGGTTTGGTGGCCGACGTGGTCATCCGGAAGATGGGCCTCGTCGGGCCCTGAGCGCCAGGCCGAGCGCGAGGGCAGCGAGCGCGCACCCCGCCGCGATCAGCGAGAGCAGGATGGGCACGCCCAGTTTCTGCCCCAGGCTCTCGGTCACCAGCCAGCGCCGGGTGGTAGCCAGGGCGCAGGCGTTGAAGACCATGTGCACGAGCAGCGGCGCCAAGAGCGAGCCGCCCAGCTGACGGGCCACGCCGGTCGCCAGCCCGAGGCCCAGCGCGCTGACCCAGCGCACGATCCCCAGCCCGCCGGGCATGTCGGCGTGCATCGACGCGAAGACCGTGGCGCTGACCAAGGTCGCGACCCCGCCGGTCAGGAAGAACCCGGAGGCGGCGCGCGCAGCCGAGAGCAGGGCGCTTTGCTCCAGCACCCCCTCGGGCAGCGCACCCGACCCCGGCGGCGGCGCCGGGGCAGCGAGCCGCTCGCGCGCGAAGTCGACCACGCTCTGGGCGGCGGACCAGACCGAACCGCGGAACATCAGCTCTTCGGCCAGGGGCGAGACCACGATGCCCCAGATCACGGCCAGGCCGAGCCCCGACGACGCCAGCTGCCGCCCGAACTCTCCGCTCTGTTCTTGCACCGCGGCCCGACCGCGCGCCGCCAGCTCGGCGAGCAAGGTCGGCAGCGCGACCCAGATCGCGACATAGCTGACGACCACGTAGAGCGCGGGCGCGGCCAGCACCAGCAGCGCGCTGGTGCGCAGCGGAAGGGTCGCCAGCCCGAGCGCCGTCCGGGCGCTGGGCACGATGGCGAAGCTGAGGCCCAGGCCAATCACCAGAGTGAGCAGCTGCACCCCGGTCAGGTAGCCCTGAAGGCTGAGGCTCTTGGCCAGGGACAGCGGCACCAGGCGCACCGCGTGCTCGGAGAGCAGGCTGAACGCCGCGACCCACAGCACCGCCACCAAGCCGTGGCGCGCCACGTGGCCCAGCTTCACCACGGCAAGGGGTCGCCGTTCTGGTGCAGGAAGCGGCCGGTGGTCGCCAGGGTGAGCTCGTCGATGCGCGCGAGCAACCCCCGGGCAGAGTCGGCAGCGTCGATCAGTCCCTGACCCCCGGTCATCTCGGTGCGCACGAAACCGGGGTGCAAGGTCACCACGGCAATCTCTCTCGGTGCCAGATCCCGCGCCAGGCTCATGCCCGCCGCGTTCAGCGCGGCCTTGCTCATGCGATAGCCGTAATAGCCGCCCGAGTCGTTGTCGGCGATGGACCCCATGCGGCTGGTCACGAGCGCGATCTTCGAGCCCGCCGAGAGGCGCGGCAAGAGCGCGCGGGTCGCGAGCAGCGGCGCCAGCGCGTTGAGCTCGAACTGTCGCAAGACGTCGTCGCGGCGAGCTTCCGCCAGCGAGTCGGCGATCAGCACCCCGGCGTTGTGGATCAAGAGCCCGATCGCGTCCTTTTCGAAGCGCGCGGCCAGCTCGGCCTCGAACCCCGGGGTCGTGAGATCGATGCCCGCCTCGACGCGCACGCCCAGCGCGCTGAGCCCGGGCGAGCCGGTGCGACAGACCGCCACCACGCCCTCGCCGCGAGCGCAAAGCTGCCGCGCCAGCTCGAGCCCGATCCCCCGGTTGGCACCCGTGACAATGGAAATGGCCATTCGTTCACCCTCTCAGAGACCGCGCTCGCACGGCCGGCTTCTTGCGTTTCTTCTTGGCGGGCGCGCTTTCGGCCGCGGCCGCTGCGGCGGGCTCGCCGCCCTGACTCTCGGGCAGCTCGCCCCGGAACAGCTTCTCGGCGGCCTCGGCCGCGCGCTGCGCCTTCTCGGTCTCGCCGCGCATTTCCATCAGGAAGCGGCTCGGGATCTGCGGCCGGGCCTTGCCCCACTTCATCCGAGCTTTGCACAGCGTGAGCGTCAGGGTGTCTTGCGCGCGGGTCACGCCCACGTAGCACAGGCGCCGCTCTTCTTCGATGCTGCGCCCGTCGATGATCGAGCGCGAGTGGGGCAAGAGCCCCTCTTCCATCCCCACCATGTACACGTGGGGGAACTCGAGCCCCTTGGCGCTGTGCATCGTCATCAGCGTCACGGCGTGCAGCTGGCGCTCTTTCTTCTTGTCGTCGTCCTTCTGCTCGTCGCGACCGGCCAGGGTGGACTCTTCCAAGAACCCGAGGAGCGATGCCCCCTCGCTGCGCTCTTCGTATTGCGCCACGGCGTTCACCAGCTCTTCGATCGAATGCCAGCGGGCCTCGACGTCCCCGGGGTTCTTGTAGACGCGCTCGATCTCGGACTTGTAGTTCACGGTCGCGATCAGATCGCGCACCAGCTCGGCCAGGGGCATCGAGCAAAGGCGCGCCCGGTAGCCCTCGATCATCTGGCGGAAGGCCTCGATGCGCTCGCCCGCGTGGTGCGGGATGTCCCCCGACGCCATCGCCGCGGGCAGCACGCTCCACAACGGCTGCCCGGCGGACACCGCCTGCTCGAGCAGCGTCTCGACGGTGCTGGCCCCGATGCCCCGCGGCGGGGTGTTGAGCACACGCAGCAGCGAGACTTCGTCGGACGGATTGGCCAGCACCTTGAGATAGGCCAGAACGTCGCGGATCTCTTTCCGGTCGTAGAACGAGAGCCCGCCCACCAGCTGATAGGGCACCCGCGCGCGGCGCAACTCGAGCTCGAAGGCCCGCGGCTGCTCGTTGGTACGAAACAAGATGGCGAGCGCGCTAGGCGGCACGCGCTCGGGGTTCTCGCTGTCGATCCGGTGGGCAATCTCGCGCACCACGCTCTCGGCCTCGGAGGTCTCGTCTTCGAAGCGGATGAAGCGCGGCGGCTCGCCCCCCTCGCGGAACGGGCGCAGCACCTTGTCGTGGCGGGTGGCGTTGTGCCCGATCAGTGTGTTGGCCAGCGCCAAGATCGGCGCGCGCGAGCGATAGTTGTCCTCGAGCCGCACCACCTTGGCCTCGGGCCAGTCCCGCTGAAAGCTCAAGATGTGGGTCACCTCGGCCCCCCGCCAGCCATAGATGCTCTGGTCGTCGTCGCCGACCACGCACAGGTTGCGGTGGCGGTCGGCCAGCGCCTTCACGATCCGGTACTGAAGACCGTTGGTGTCCTGATACTCGTCGATCAGCAGGTGATCGAAGCGCGTCGCCTCGGCGAAGCGTGCCTCGGGGAAGCGCGCGAACAGCTCTTCGGTCTTCAGCAAGAGGTCGTCGAAGTCCATGGCGCCGCTGGCCCTGAGGTGCTCTTGGTAGCGGCGATAGGCCATGGCCGCGAGCTGCTTCTTGTCGTCTTCGGCGCTGGTCTCGGCCACGTCGGGCGCGATCGACGCGCCCTTCCAGAAGCTGATGGCGTGGAGCAGATCGCCCGGCCGAAGCTTCTCGTGCCCGACCCGGATGTCCCGCAGCGCCGAGCGCGCGACGGTTTCTTGGTCACCCCGGTCGTAGATCGAGAACTCTTTCGGGTACCCCAGCTTGTCGGCGTGGCGGCGGAGCACGCGGACGCACAGCGAGTGGAAGGTGGAGATCTCGGGCCCCTGCTCGCCGCGCCGGCGCTTGCCAATCAGCGCCATGGCCCGGTGCTTCATCTCTTTGGCGGCCTTGTTGGTGAAGGTGACCGCCAAGATGCGATCGGGCTTGATGCCGCTCTTGATCAGCGCCGCGATGCGAAAAGTGATGACCCGGGTCTTGCCCGTGCCGGCCCCGGCCAGCACCAAGAGCGGCCCGGCGAGCGTGGTCACGGCGGCGCGCTGCGGCGGGTTCAGCTTCGGTTCGGCCATCAGACGAAGAGTGCGGTCGTAGGGACGGTGAGGGCAGGGGTCAAGGCCGTTTCCGCGTGGCAAACCCTGACGTCGTCGCCGGGCTCTGCTAGCTTCGGGCCGCTGGCGCGCATGCTGAGCGAGAGCGTCTTCGAAATCTGGCCGGGCGCCCACGCGCACTTCGGCTGCGGCAGTGTCGGGAAGCTCGCGCGGGCCGTCCGCGGGCTCGATCGGTCGCGCGTGATCGTGGTCGCCGATCCAGGCGTGGAGCAAGCCGGCGTCCTCCACAAGGTGCGCGCGGTGCTCGAGGCCGACGGCATCGGCGTCGAGGTCTCGGCGGCGCCGCGCCGCATTCCGAGCGGCGATCGCATCGCCACGCTGGTCACGCGTGCGCAGAGCGTGCCCGACTCGGTGCTGGTGGCGGTGGGCGGTGGCTCGGTGATCGACACCGCCAAGGCGGCAGCGTTGCTCGCCCCGAACGGCGGCAACGTGGTCGACTATCCACCGGGCTGTCGCCCCTCGCGGCCCGGCCTGCCGGTGATCGCGGTGCCCACCACTGCCGGCAGCGGCTCCGAGGCCAACATGCTGGCGCTGATGCTCGAGCCGCGCACCCAGCGCTTGTTCCCCATCGGGCACCCGAGCGTTCGGCCCGCTGCGGTGGTGCTCGATCCCGAGCTCGGCCTGGCGGCGCCGCCCCACGTCACCGCCGCCAGCGGCATGGACGCGCTGGTCCACGCCGTCGAAGCCCTGACCAGCAATCGACACAACCCGCTCTGCGACGCCCTGGCGCTGCGGGCGCTGGCCGCCATCGCCAGCTTCCTGCCGCGGGCGGTCGAGACCGGCAGCGATCTCGAGGCGCGCTCGCAGATGCTGTTCGCGGCTCACCTGGCGGGGCTTGCCGCCCAGAGCTCGGGGCTGGGGCTGTGCCACGCCATGGCGCACCCGCTCACCGTGCGGCTCGAGGTCGCCCACGGTCAGGCCCTGGCCACCTTCTTGCCGCACGTGATGCGCTTCAACTATGGCGTGGCCGAGGCACGCTACGCACAGGTGGCCATTGCCCTGGGCGTGGCCGCGCCCGGGGTGAGCGACGCCGAGAACGCGCACCGGGCCATCTCCGAGATCGAGCGCCTCACGGCGCGCATCGGCCTTGGCCGAGGCGCCACCGAGCTGGGCGTCGGCCGCGTGCTGTGCCCCACGCTGGTGGAAGACGCCATGGCCGACCTGGTGCTCACCGCCGCCCCGCGCTTCCCCGACGCGAACGACGTGCTGGCGCTGTACGAGGCCGCGCTGTGAGCGCGCCGGCGCGGGTGCCGGTCCGCTCGGGTCCGATTGCGCTCCACGCCGAGCGCTGGGGCCATGCGGGGCCGGTCGTGGTGCTGGGACATGGCTTCGGTGGCAGCGCGCGCAACTTCCGCCCGCAGGCGCGGGTCCTCTCGGTCCACGATCAGGTGCTGCTCTTCGATGCTCGGGGTCACGCGCGCTCCGACGCGCCAGAGGCCCCCGCCGCGTACCGGCCCGAGTGCTTCGTCGCCGATCTCGGCGCGGTGCTCGACGCTTCCGGTGCAGAGCGCGCCATCGTCGGGGGGCTCAGCATGGGCGCGGGTGTGGCGCTGCGGTTCGCCCTCGAGCACCCCGACCGCGTGAGCGGCCTGATTCTGTCGGCCTTTCCCCGCGCCGTGGACGAGCCGGCCCACGCCCCCTGGGCGCTGGGCTTCGCCCGCGCCATCGAAGAGCGCGGGCTCGAGGCCGCCGGCGAAGAGGTGATCTGGGGCCGCTTCGATCCCAAGACCGCGGATCTGATCAAGCGCGGCTTCGTCGAGCATCGGCCCCACGCGCTGGTGAACGTGCTGCGCGAGCTGATCGCCGTGCAACCGCCCCCGGCGGCCATGCCCGAGCTGGCCGAGATCCGCGTCCCGGCTCTGATCGTGGTCGGCAGCGCGGATCTGCCCTCGCTCGCGCCGTGCCGCGCGCTTGCCCGGCTGATCCCCGGGGCGACGCTGGTCGAGATCCCGGGCGCGGGCCACATCGTGAACCTGAGCCACCCCGCTGAGTACAACCGGGCGGTCGCCGATTTCCTCGGAACGGTCGCCGGGCGCTGAGAAACCGCCACCCTCTGGCCCCCCAGGGCCGCGGGCGGTACGATGAGGGCCGTTCCGTGCGTCGATTCCCGCCCCTCGTCCTGGTTTGCGCCGTCCTGGCCTTGACCGCGCCCGGCCCGGTCGCGGCACAGGACTCGAAGACCGAGGCCGCCCAGCGCTTCAAAGAGGGCGAGAAGGCCTTCAAGCGCCACGAGTATGCGGCCGCCGCCAAGGCCTTCGAAGAGGCCCACGCCATTGCGCCGCACCCGGCAGCGCTGTTCAACGCCGCCACCGCCCACCAGAAGGCGGGCGATCTGGTGCGCGCCGCCAACCTCTGCGCGCGCTACCTGCGTGACGCCCCGGAAGACGACTCGCGACGCGAGAAGGCCAACGCGCTGATCGGCGAGCTGATGCCCAAGCTGGGGCGCATTCAGGTCAAGGACCGCGGCGCGAAGAACGTCGAGCTCGACGGCAAGGCGGTGGATGCCGAGACGACCTACGTCGATCCCGGCGATCACAGCGTGAGCGGAGAGTTCGGTGACAAGACCGTGCAGCGCAAGCTCACGGTCGTGGCCGGCAGCCTGGTGAAGGTGGCCCTGGATCCGCCCAAGCGCGAGGGCGCGGCCCTGGAAGAAGAGGGCGACGATGCGCCCGAAAAAGCCCCCGAGCCCGACGCGACGCAGAAGGCCGACAAGGGCCTCTCGCCCACGCTCTTCTACGTGGGGCTCGGCGTGACCGCGGTGGTCGGCGGCGTCACGCTGTGGAGCGGGCTCGACACCAACAAGGCCCGCGACGAATACGACGCCGATCCGACCCCGGAGGGGCTGGACGAGGGGCGCGCCAAGCAGAGCCGCACCAACCTGCTGCTCGGGGCCACCGCCGTGGCGGGGGTGGGGACCGCGGTGGTGGGCCTGTTCTTGACCAACTGGAAGGGCAAGCCGAAGTCGGCGCCGCCGCCGGCGGACGCGGGCCTGCTGGTCGGGCCAGGTTTCGTCGGCGCACGGGGGCGGTTCTGATGGCCGGCGCTGCCAGCGACGACGACGGCGCCTCGCTCGAAGAGCTCACCATGAGCGAGATCGAGCTGACCCGGGCGCTGGACGCCCGCGAAGCCTACGCCTCGAGCCCCACCGCCACCGCGCCGGTGGCCGGCGTGCCCCGCATGCAGCAGGTCGGCCGCTACGAGCTGTTGCTCGAGGTTGCCTCGGGCGGCATGGCCACGGTCTACGTGGGCCGGCAGCACGGGGCAGGCGGGTTCGAGCGCCTGGTGGCGATCAAGCGCATGCACCCGCACATTGGCGCCGAGCCCGAGCTGGCCGCGTCGTTCATGGACGAGGCGCGCATTGCCTCGCTGATCCGACACCCGAACGTGGTCGCAGTCCAAGACGTCCACGATGCGGAAGGCGAGCATCTGCTCGTGATGGACTACGTGGACGGTCCGAGCCTGGCCAACGTGATGCGTGCGGCGCGCAAGCGTGGCGAGCGCATTTCGCGCCCGGCGGCCATTCGCATCTTGGTCGACTCGCTGGCGGGGCTGCACGCCGCACACGAGATCACCAACATGAACGGCGTGCCGCTGGGCGTGGTGCACCGCGACGCGACCCCGCACAACCTGCTGCTCGGCACCGACGGCACGGTGCGCCTGACCGACTTCGGGATCGCCAAGGCCGCCGAGCGCTCGGTGCACACCGCCACCGGGCTGGCGAAGGGGAAGTTCCGCTACATGGCGCCCGAGCAGGCCCGGGGCGGGGCCATCGATCGGCGGGTGGACGTGTTCGCGATGGGCGTCGTGGCCTGGGAGCTGTTCGTCGGCGAGCGGCTGTTCAAGGCCGAGAACGACGCCCAGATCTTGCTCGAGGTCGCCGAGGGCAACTACCGCTCGCCGTCCAGCGTGGATCCGAGCATTCCGCCCGAGCTCGAGCGGATCGTGATGCGCGCGCTGGCACCGAACCCGAACGACCGCTGGCCCACGGCCGCCGCCATGGCCGACGCCTTCGAGGGCTGGGCCCGGCTGCACTCGGAGCTGGTGAGCAGCGCCGAGATCGCCCGCCTGGTGCACGAGTTCTGCGGCCACGCGGTGGTCGAGCGGCGCAAGGCGCTGGCCGCGGTGCTGGCCGGAACCCGCGCGCCCGCCGGGTTCCGCAGCCTTCGCCAGACGCACACTTCGGGCACCGGCTCCACCGCCGGGACCAGCGCGCCGCTGACGCTCGACAGCGTCAAGGTGGTGCCGGCGGTGACCCAGGCCGAGCTGGCCGAGCATCAGCGTCGCAAGCGCCTGGGCCTGGTGATCGCCGCCGGAGCCCTGGGCAGCGTGGCACTGGCGCTGGTGGCGCTGCTCGCCACCGTGGTCTCCAGCCGCGGCCGAGCCGCCACGCCGGTGGCCAGCGCCGGCCCCTCTCGATCCGCGGCCATCCCGACCGCATCGGCGACGGCGGCGTCGGCGCGGGTGCGGGTGGTGGTCACCGCCGACAGCGACATCTCCGAGATCCGCGGGCCCGGGGTGAGCGGCGTGCAGTTCCGCGACAAGGGCGCCGAGCTCGAGCTGCCGCGATCGAGCCAGAGCGTGGTGCTGGTGGTCCGCCTCAGTGACGGCAGCGAGCTCACCGAGACCATCGTGCCCAACGACAACACCGCGATCCGCGTGCGCTCGGTGGCGGGTGCCGCGGTCAAGCCCGGCGACCTGCCCAAGACGCAGCCCACGACCGGCGGTAAGCCCACCGGCGGCAAGCCCACCGGCGGCAAACCCACCGCGGGCGGGCTGGAAGCCAATCCCTACGAGTGACGCCGCGGGCGCCGCACCGGGCCGTCACGCCCGGTTCACTTCACTGTGGCCCGCACTTGGGCTTCACCACGTTGCTGGTGTTGTTGTCGTCGCGACACTCGTTGAACGTCTTGTTGTTGGGGTCGATCACCACCTTGGCCAGGTAGCCGTCGGTGGTCAGGCCCGCCCCCGAGGGCACGGTGAAGTCGAGCACCTGGGTCTGGCCGGGCAAGAGCGCCTTGGTGGTGACCACGGTGCCGATCTGGGTCTGGGCGCCGCCCTTGTCGACGAACACCGCCACCGTCACACCGGCGGGCAGGCCCGCCAGGCCGATGTTGCGCACCGACACCTTGACCACGATCGGGTTCGAGCAGACCACGTCCACCTTCACCACCACGTCGGGCGCGTCGAAGATGCCCTTGTCTTGCACGTTCTGGCGGAAGTTGTTGAGCCAGGCCTGCGTCCAGTTCGGCTTCTGGGCGGTCGGGATCGAGCCGTAGACGTTGGGCGCGCTGCACGCGCTGTCGCGCGAGTCGCACACGTTGGTCACCGAGTAAGCGTGCTGGTTCCAGACCGTGCGCGTACCGACCCAGCTGTTCTGCTTGTCGCCGAAGACCGTGATGCCACGGTAGGCCGGCTTGCCGGGCGGCGGCTTCCAGGCCGGCCGATTGTTGGCCACGTCGGGCTGGTTCCAGGGCGCCACGTTGCACTTCCAGCCGTTCGCGCTGGGGTCGGCGCCGTTGGACACCATCACGATCTCCGAGTGGCCGTCGCCGTCCACGTCGGCCACCAGCGAGGCCTCGGTGGCGGTGAAGCTGGTGGTGGGGGTGGCGAACAGGACCTTGCCGGTCTTGCCGTCGTACACCCACAGGAAGCACTCGTCGTTGTAGACGACCTCGGCCTTTCCATCGCCCTCGAAGTCGAACACGCTCGACCCGGTGACGCTGGACGACAGATCGTGGTTGGGCGTGGCCCAGAGCACGTTCAGCTTCTTGCCCACGTAGTCGGGCTTGACCACGGTGTACTTGTCTTGCGCCGCCACGCCGACCTCGCGCTTGCCGTCTCCGTCGAAGTCCGCCACCGTCGGAGGGCCGCCGTTGCCGGTGCTGGGCAGGGTGAGGGGGCCCAGCTCGATGACGCCGGTCAGGCCCTCGAGCAGCCACATCTTGCCGGCGTCGACCACCACCACCTCTGGCTTGCCGTCGGCGTCGAAGTCGGCCACCGCGTTGTAGCCATCGGTCACGCTGGCCGGCGCGGTCCACAGGGCGGTGCCATCCGCCTTGTAGGCGGTGTTGCCCGCCAAGAGCTCGAGCTTGCCGTCGCCGTTCAGATCCACGAAGAACGACAGCTCGCGCCCGCCGCCGCCGGCGTTGCCGCCGGTGCCCACCCACTGCCGGACGATGGTGCCGCCCTTGGTCGAGAAGAGGTTGCGCCCGTAGGCGATCTCCGGCGCGCCGTCGCCGTCCATGTCGGCGATCGCGATGCCGCCACCCCAACCGAATGCGCCCGCGGCGGCGGTGTCCACCGGCTTGTCCGAGACGCCGAGCACCTTGGCTTGCTTGTCGATCACCGCGATGTGGCCGTCGCCGGTCATGGCGACGATGTCGATCTCTTTGTCGCCGTTGATGTCGCCCAGCGCCACCGAGAGCCCGGCAAATCCCAGGGCTCCGGTCTTGGCCTTGTCCAGGCTCCAGATTTCCTTCCCGCTCTGCCCGTCGAGCACCCGCAGCTTCCCGGTCAGGCAAGTGCTGGGTGTGATGCCGCCGCACGAGCAGCAGGTCTGCTGGGCGTTGCCCGAGACGAAGATCACGTTGGGCGGATCCGTCTCGTCGACCTTGCCGTCGCAGTTGGCGTCGGCCACGCGCGCCACCGTGGGCGTGGCCCACACGTCGGCGAAGCCCGGGAACTGCTTGGGGGCGTCGTCGGTGCCCCACTGCCATTTCTTCACCGCGCTCAGCACGCCCGACGGCGGTTTGTACTCGCACTTCTGCACGCAGGTGCCGCCGTCCGGCACGCCGCCGTCGCCCTCGCAGATCGGTGGCAGCTTGACGCACTTGCCGTTGGCCGGCACGGGCTGCGAGCACGCGGCGCCCGAGTCGCCTCCGCCCGCGTCCGAGACGCCGCCGTCAGTCGCCCCCGAGCCCAGGGCCGTCTCGCAGTACTCGCCGGTCGCGCAGTCGGCGACGGTCTGGCACGACTTGCCCGGCACCACACACTGCTCGAACAGACACACCTCGCTGCCGCCGCAGCACGCACTGCCGCACGCTTGCTCGGCCGACGGACAGCACTTCCCCCCGACGCACACGCCGGCCTCGCAGGGTTTCGTCGCGCTGCAGTCGCCGCCGCCCGAGTCGACGTTGATGCCGCCGCCACTGCCGCTGGCGCCGCTGGCACCGCCCAGCGACGCATCCCCCGCCATGCCGCCGGTGTTCCCCGCGGTGCCGCCTTCGTCGTCACCGCCGCACGCTGCAGCGACCAGAGCACCGACCCCCAAGACACCAAAGCCCCAACGCAAGCTCGCCATACCAGAGAGGGTACCCGTGTCGCGGCAATCTGGCAGGTGTTTCTGAGCCGGCGGAAAATGCCAGCCCAAAGAAAAAGGGCGCCGCCATCGCTGGCAGCGCCCTGATTCAGTGGCGGTGAGCGATCAGCTCAGCGCAACGGCCATCATGATGCCGTAGGCGATGCCGCCCAGGACATACAGGCCGAAGATCACGTAGCCGACGATGCACAGCGTGCGTGCCAGCTTGATCTTGTCAGCGGCCGTGGCGGCGTCACCCTTGGCCAGCGCGTCCTTGGCCTGCATGGCCATCCACACGTTGATCAAGCCGAGCATACCGCAGCCGCAGAAGATCGAGACGATCGACAGCGTGAACCACTTCTTGACGTGCGCCTCGAGATCCGGCGGCGCGCCGCCACCGCCACCCATGCCGGGCGGCATGCCGCCACCGGGCGGCGCCATCGGCATTCCGCCGGGCGGCCCCATCGGAGCACCGGGCATCCCGGGAGGCGCGCCGTACCCACCGGGTGCACCACCCGGAGGACCGTACCCGCCGGGAGGCGGTCCGTAGCCTCCACCTTGTGCCTGAATGCCGGTCTGCTGCTCCATCATCTGTGTGCTCCTCTTCTCCGCAGTTCGCTTTCGCTCTGCTAATTCAGTTCCGAACCCGCTCTAAATACGGCCGCACTGCTTGTGCGCGCCGCAGGGTAGCCCGAAAGCTCCGCAAAACGCCACTGTCCGCTGCAGACCCGGGTCGCACCCTGCATCAACGGGCTAAACCGTTAGAATCATGCAGCATTCACTCGGTCGGCGCGAGCAGCCGCGTGAGCACCAGGCCGTCGGTCTGGCCACTCGAAACCGAGAGCTCGACGCGCGCGTCCAGGCTGGCACGACGATCGACGGCGCAGGCGCGCGCCGCCGCGTGCTGACCGCCGAACCCACGTTCGATCTCTTTGCCGGTCGCCTTGTCGACGATCCGAACTTCGGCACCGGCAGCGCCCGGCCCGAGTGCGAGCACGACGTCTGCGCAGCGCTGGATCGGAACCAAGAGATCCGAGTCGACGCGCCGGGTCTCGCCGAGCGTGACGACCTTCGGTGCGCCCAGCTGATCGAAGCGCGGGGCCGTGCCGCGCGCCAACACCCGCGCGAGCAACCGCCCCGCGGCCAGCGGGTGCTGCGTGAAGAGCGGCGGCACCTGTCGCAGCTTCCGCGCCAGCACCTCGACGGGCCCCGGACGCGCCAGGGCCTCCAGATCCAGACGGCGCTTGCCGGCGGCGCCGCACGCAAACAGCGTGGCGTGACTGGCGGCACGGTCGTGGGCGCTCAGCGCTTCGCCCGCCCACAGCCACGCCTCGACCCCGGCGAGCGGGCGGCCTCCCAGCACGTCGATACGGGTGCACCCGGCCGCCAGCTCGAGATCGGTGCTGGTGCGCTCGGCGATCGGCAGATCGACGCGCAGCGCCGACCGGGGCGCGTCGTAGTCACCCTTGTCGAGGCGAGCGGCCAGATCGGTCTTCACCTCGTCCAGCGACCGGCTGGCGCCCAGCTCGATGATCGGAATGCGCCCCCCGAGCTCTGCACGCCCACCGTCTTTGGACTGCGAGAGCACGACCACCGCCACGCCACGCCCGGACTGCGGTCGCACCTCCAGCGTGACCGCGGTCTTGTCGGCGGCGCAGGCCACCAGGAATCGGCTGCGCCCGTGGGACACGGCGCGCCCCGCCGTACGCCCGTCGGCATCGAGCAGCGCCACGTCGAGGTGCGACACGGCTTCGGTCGGCGTGACCCAGGCGTCCAGGCAGCGCCCGGGCTCGATCACGGCCGAGATCAGGCTGGGCGTGCCCGGCTCGACCGGCAGTGCCGCCCGGCGTAGCTCTTGCCAGCGCCCGCCAATGCCGCGGCGATGGGCGCCCAGCGCGCGCTCGATCTCGGCGACCGCGCCGACGTCGGCCCGAGTCGCGAACCCGGGAACGTCGAGCAGCGCGCCGAGCTTCGGGCCGTCCGCCGCCGCGACGCTCTGCACGCCGAGCGCCACGATGCCAAAGCCCGAGGCGATCCGGGCGCTGACGTAGATGCGCTCGGGGTGCGGTGGGCACAAGAGCAGCGTGGGGGCCTTGTTCGGGCGCTCGTCGGCGCCCAGCAGCGTGCCGTCGTCGCCGAACGCGAACAGATCGACGTCGTCGATCTCGCGCGAGCCGCGCGCCATCACCAGCGCGCAGGCCTGGGCGGGCACGCTGACGAAGCCCGAGATCCGGTCGCCGGGGGCGCCCGCGTCGGCTGCCACCACGCGCTGCTCGCTGGCGCCGGCGTCGCGCGCGCGGCGGCCGTCGGCGAGCAAGAACCGCTCGCCCTCGACGCGCCCCGGGGTCGGGCGCGCCTCGAGGGCCGCCGGCCGCGGGCCACCCACCCAGCCGGTGCAGCCCACGCAGGCCAGCGCCAGAAGCCACGCCTTCACTCGGCCTGCTCCCCGATGGCGGTCTTGCCGGCGCGAAACAGCGAAAACAGCCACGCGCCGCCGTCGCCGCGAACCTCGAGATTGAAGCGCGCCACGGGCTCGCCGCGCGCGCAAAAGGCCAGCGCGGTGCCCAGCCCCTCGGGGCCCCCGTGGTTCTGCGCTTGCCGCTCACCGAGCTCGACCGAGAGCGCGACGCCGGCGTTCTGCCCGCGCACCGAAGCGATGACGGCGAGGTAGCAGCCGCTGGGATCGAGCTCGAGGGGCATCAAGGTCACGCCGGAAACGCCCCGGGCGGTGGCCACGGGGGCGAGCGCGCGCGGGCTCTTGTGCTGCCACAAGACGTGGCTCACTCGAGCGCGCTCGTCCGCAGTCCAGCGCTCGGGCAGCGCCTCGGCCAGCGGGTAGTGCTCGGCCAGGAGCGTGACGCTGCTCTGGGGCGTGGCCCCGCGATAGCTCAGGGTACCGATCGTCTTGTCGCCCACGCAGGCAAAGACCATCGCGTCCGTGGCCTCCGAACGATCGCTGGCCGCCGGCTCGGGATCGCCCCCCAGCATCAGATCGGCATCCAGATCGGTGGGCAGGCTGGCACCCGCGGCGCCGAGCAGCGTCAGGCGATGACAGCCCGGCACGAGCTCGAACAGCGCCCGCCCACGACCATCGGCGTCGGCCGTCATGTCGCGCTTGGCCACGGCGGCTGCCCCGTCACGACGCGCCCGCGCGGTGTGCGCACGCAGGCGCCCCTCGATCGGTTCCGCGCGCGCCGGCGGACCGGCCGTGGCCGGCGGGCCCAGAGCGCCCGGCGAGCGCGCGGGCAGCACCCGGGTCAACGGCGGAAAGGGCCGCGGCCCCCGGGCCACCAGCACCTCGATCACGCCCCGCGGCGAGCGGATCTCGAGCGCCAGGCGCGAGAGCATGGCCTTGCGGATCCCGCAGCGCACCAGCTGGGCGCCCCCGGCGATGCTCAGCTCGGGGTTCTCTCCGCGGGGCCAGGTCAGCGCGTCGCTGGTGGGCAAGAAGCGGAGCACGAAGGTGGACGAGCTCGAGCCCAGCACCACCACCGTGATGCAGTCGTCTTTCAACGGATCGAGCCACTCGCCCGGCAAGAGCAGCGGCCGGAGCCCGCCGCGTTCGACGAAGCGCGCCGGCAGCCGCCGCACGGCTCCCGACTTCTCGAAGGCCGCCCCCAGATCGCGCACGTCGCGATCCAGATCCGCGCGGGCGGGCGCCGCCCATAGCGCGCACGCCGCGGCGATCAGCGCTGCCCCGAGCCGCGCCATCACGCCTCGTCGATCACGAACGGCGCCTCGACGAAGCCCCGGTCGGCGGCGTGCCAGACGAACAAGCGGTGGGCAGTGACCTCGCCGCGGTCGACCGCGGTCACCAGGTAGGCCAGCGCATACGCCGGCGCGCCGGTGTCGCCCATGGTCATGCTGGCGGCGTCTTCCGTGCTGAAATAAGCGCCGCAATCCAGGTGCGAGTGGAAGAACACCTTCACGGCACGGGCGTGCTCGGCGGCCTGCAGGATCGCCTTCTCGAACTTGAGCGAGTTGATCTTGAAGTATTCGCGCCCGGTGCGCGGGTGCCCCTGGGGATCGACCGCGTGGTACTTGTTCGCCAGGTTCTCCAGCTCCACCGCCCGGTCCACGGCCAGCGGGTCGGCGAGCGGGCCCTCCAGATATCCGCAGGCCTCTTCGTCGCGCCCGTAGGCCGCGCGGGCCGCCCGCTCGACCTCGGCCAGCACCGCCGCCGGGATGCGAAGGCCGCCGCTCACCCAGGGCGGGGTCACCACGTGTACCTTCTTTCCCAGCGAAGCGGCGCGAAGTAGCGGTCGCCGCGGTCACAGGCAATGGTGACCACGCACCCGCCGCGACCCGCCGCGTGGAGGCGCTCGGCCACCTTCACCGCGCCGAAGATGTTGGCGCCCGTCGAGTGGCCGACGAACAGCCCCTCGTGTTCCGCGACCCGCTCTGCCATGTCCCAGCCGTCGTCGGTGGACACCGGCAAGATCTCGTCCGGCACGCCGGGGTCGAAGATCTCGGGCACGATGCTGGACGCCATGTGCTTCATGCCCTCGAGCCCGTGCAACGCTTCCGCCGGCTCCACGGCCACGCAGTGGATCTTCCGCGGGTGCTCGTGCAGCCGCCGGGTGGTGCCCATCATGGTGCCGCTGGTCCCCAGCCCGGTGACGAAGTGGGTGAGGCGGTCGCCCAGGGCGTCCAGGATCTCGGCGCCGGTGCCGTGATAGTGGGCGAGGGGGTTCGACGGGTTTGCGTACTGATCGGCGTAGAAATACTTCTCCGGCTCGCTCGCCACGCGCTCACGCACCACCCGGATGGCGCCGTCCGAGCCCTCCATCGGGCTCGAGGCGATCAGCTGGGCGCCGTAGGCCTGGGTGATGTCCTTGCGCGCCTTGCTGACGTTGGCGGGCATGACCAGCGCCACGCGAAACCCCAGCGCCGCGCCGACCATGGCGTAGGCCACGCCGGTGTTGCCGCTGGTTGCGTCGATCAGGGTCTTTTCCGGCGTGAGCCGGCCGTTCGCGATGGCGTCTTGCACGATCCGAAGCGCCGGCCGGTCTTTCACCGAGCCGCCGGGGTTCAGATACTCGAGCTTCACGTAGACCTCGACGCTGGGCGCGCTCTGGCTCACGTGGCGCAAGCGAACCAGGGGCGTGTTTCCCACGGCGTCGATCACGCTGGGCAGCAGCCGTGCACGGCGCAAGAGCGCGCTCATGCGCCCTCCAGCTCCAGCGCGCGCCGGATCTTGCGGAGCGCGCGCCACGCCCCCGCCGCCACCCGGCGCGAGGCCGCGAAGCGGAACGCGGCCTCGTGAGCGAACGGCTCGGGCTCGCGCCCCGGGAGCAGCTCGAGCCGCTCCACGCCCGCGCGGTGCAGGTACTCGGCCTCGATGATCGCGCCGTCGGAGCCCCGAACCTCGCAAGGCAGGGCCTGGATCTTGGCCTGCCCCGCGGGGCCCACCTCGGGCAAGAGCAGCTGGCGCGAGCTCATGGTCAGCCCCCTGCGATCGCGGGAACGATGCTGATCTCCTGTCCGTTCTCGAGCGCGGTCTCGAGCCCGTCGAGGAAGCGAATGTCCTCTTCGCCCACGTAGATGTTCACGAACCGCCGCACGCCCTTGTCGTCCAAGAGCCGGTCCTTCATGCCGGGGTGCGCCTTCTCCAGGCCGTCGATCACGGCGCGCACCGTGGCGCCGGTCACCTTGACTGCCTCTTCACCGCCCGTCAGCGAGCGCAGGGGGGTGGGGATCCGAACCGTTACCTCCATGATGGTCTCCTCTCAGGTCGTGCAGATGCCAGATACGTACGCTGATTCGATCAATTCCGCGATCTGCCGCTGCCCGCAGAGCGGGCACGCGGGGCGCGCGGGCACCGCGCTGGCGCGCAACCGGTCCCGCTTGCCGTCGTAGCTCCAGATGCTGCCCACCGCGCTCGTGTCACCGGTCAGCCAGCGGAGCGCCAGATCGGCCATCAGCGCCCCCACCACGCCCACCACCGGGCCCATCACGCCGGCCTCGGAGCAGCCCGCTTGGGCCCCCATCGGCACGTCTTCGAACAGGCAGCGATAGCAGGGGGCGCCGCCCGGTGGCACCAGCCAGGCGGTGCCGTGCCAGCGAATGGCGGCGCCGTGCACCACGGCCCGCTGCTCGAGGTGACAGGCGTCTGCCGCCAAGAACTTGGTGGCGAAATTGTCCGACCCCTCGAGCACCACGTCCACGCCCTGAACCAGCGCGCGGGCCGTGTCGGGCAAGAGGCGCCCGTGAACCCGCTCGAGGCCGCGCGCGGTGCCGCCGCGGGCCCGCAGCGTGTCGAAGGCGGCGTCCAACTTGTCGCGCCCCACGTCGCGCTCGTCGAACAAGATCTGACGGTGCAGATTGGCGGCCTCGACCCGATCGTCGTCGCAGAGCACCACTCGGCCGACGCCCGCGCGCACCAGGGCCAACGCCGCAGGGCACCCCAGGCCGCCGACACCGACGACCAAGGCGCTCTTCTGGGCGAGCCGCTGCGGGTCAGTCCTGAAAGTATTCATCGAGGCTGAAGTAGCGTTCGCCCGTGTCGCACAGCACGGTGACCACGTTCTTTCCGGGCCCGAGCTCCCGCGCCACGTCGAGCGCGACGGAGACGTTGGCACCGGCGCTGAGCCCCACCAGCAGGCCTTCGCGAAGGCCCAGCTCGCGCTTGACCCGGTGGGCCTGCTCGTCGGACACGGTGCGCACCTGGTGGGGAACCGACGGATCGTAGTTCTTCGGCACGAACCCCGCCGCGATCCCCTGGATCTTGCTGGGGCCCTTCTCGCCGCGCGAGAGCGTGGCCGAGCTCTCGGGCTCGACGGCGATCACGCGGCAGCCGGCGAAGCGCTCCGACAGCGCGCGACCCACGCCGCTCACCGTGCCGCCGGTGCCGACCGCCGCCACGAACGCGTGCACCGGCTCGGAGCCCAGGGCGTGCACGATCTCGCGGAAGGTGTCGCCGTAGTGCACGTCGGGGTTGGCCTGGTTCTCGAACTGCTGCGGCATGAACGCACCGGGCGTGGCGGCGGCCAGCTCTCGAGCCAGGGCGATGGCGCCGTCCATCTGGTCTGCCTCGGGCGTGAGGCGAACGTCGGCGCCCAGCGCCGCGAGCAACTGTCGCCGCTCCAGGCTCATGCTCTCGGGCATGGTCAAGATGCAGCGATAGCCCCGCTGGCGGGCCACCAGCGCCAGGCCGATGCCGGTGTTGCCGCTGGTCGGCTCGATCACCGTGCCGCCCGGCCCCAGCTTCCCCTCTCGCTCGGCGCGCTCGATCATCGCCAGGCAGATCCGATCCTTCACCGAGCCGCCGGGGTTGATGTGCTCCATCTTGGCGAGCACGCGCCCGCGGGGTGCGCCCCGCCCGAGTTTGGCGATCTCGACCAGCGGCGTGTCGCCGATCAGCTCGAGGACGCTGCCGTAGACGCAGGGGTGCGCGGGCAGGGGGGGCAGGCCGTCAGATGACATAGACGTAGCGCTGCCCGCGAGGGCGGTGAATGCCGAGCTCGTCGGCTCGGCCACAGATGTCGGCGATGGTCACCGCGTCGAAGCAGGCCTCGATGCGCTGGGACAGATCGCGGAAGACGGCGTCGGTGACGCTGCGGCCGTCCGCCCCGATCTTGCCGCGCCGCGCCCCGGGCTCGGCCTTGTCGCCGAGCGTGATCGGCCCCTCGAGCGCGCGCACCACGTCGCCCAGCCGGATCTCGGCCGCGCGCCGGGCCAGGCTGTACCCGCCCTGGGGCCCGCGCTTGCTGCCGACGATGTTGGCGCGCTTCAGGTCCTGGAAGATCTGCTCCAGAAACCGCGGGGGAATGCCCTGACGCTCCGCGATGTCCTTGACCTGGGTGGGCCGGCCGTCGTTGTAGAAGGCGATGTCGAACAGCGCCCGAACGGCGTATCGGCCCTTGTTCGACAGCTTCACGAGCCGTTTTGTGCATTCACGCATCGGATTTGTCAAGAACCCATGTGCGACACCTTCGTAGCCACGCCCGAGGCCTCCGAAAACGGCCGCATGCTGTTCGGGAAGAACAGCGATCGCGAGCCCGGCGAAGCGCAGGCGGTGGAGCTTGGGCCGGCGCGCACCGAGGCGATCACGCACTGCACTTTCGCGGACGTGCCGGCGGCCCCGCTCACCCGCGCCGCGCTGCTCTGCCGACCCTACTGGATGTGGGGCGCCGAGATGGGCGTGAACGACGCGGGCGTGGCGATCGGCAACGAGGCGGTGTTCACCCGTGCGCCGCACGCCGCCTCGGGGCTCACCGGCATGGACCTGGTGCGGCTGGCACTCGAGCGGGCGACCTCGGCGCACCCAGCCGTGCGGCTGATCGGTGAGCTGATCGAGACCCACGGCCAGGGCGGCGCCGCCGGGCAGCGCGCGTCGTTTCGCTATCACAACAGCTTCTTGATCGCCGACCCCGAGCAAGCCTGGGTGCTCGAGAGCGCGGCTCGCGCCTGGGTCGCCAAACGCGTGGTCGGAGTGCGAGCGATCTCCAACGGGCTCACGCTCGGTGACGACTGGGAGCTGGCCTGCGACGGGCTCGCGGCCAAGGCTCGCGACTATCGGCTGGATCCCGGCAAAACCCGGGTCGATTTCGCCCGGACGTTCGGCGACGCGCCGATCACGCTGGCCGCGGCCGCCGCCCGGCGGCGCGCGTGCAGCGAGGGGTTTCTCGGCGCGCACCCGCCCTCGCTCTTGCGGGGCATGGCGACGCTGCGTCAGCACGGCTCGCCCGATCGTCCCGCGCGCGCGCATCGCGAGCTGCGCCAGACGGTGTGCGCGCACGCCGGCGCTTTGCCCACGCGCGCGCACGGGCAGACCGTCGGCTCGTTGGTGGCAGAGCTGTCCGCGACCTCTCGGGTGTTCGTCACCGCGACCTCGGCAGCGTGCCTCTCGTTGTTCAAGCCGGTCCAGCTCGGGCGCGCGCTGCCCCCGATCGGCTCGCCCACCGGTCGCTTCGATCCGACGACGCTGTGGTGGCGCCACGAGCGGCTGCATCGAATCGCGCTTCGAGATCTGGCCGCGGCGCTGGCGCTGATCGCCCCGGAGCGCGATGCCTTCGAACGCGATCACCTCGCGGCCGAGCCCGACGAGGCCTTCGCAGCGGCGGCGGCCCTCGAGGCGCGGTGGGAGACCACGCTGGCCGCCCGCGTCTCGGGCCGCCTCCCGCGCTACTGGCAAGGGCTCGATCGCGACTCCGGGCTCCAAGGCTGCTGAAAGTTTCCAGGCTGGGCGGTCAGGGAGGGTGGGCGCACGTGCACTTGGCGCTCGCCAAACGCTCAGTCCATGCTCCAATGCCCGGACCTGGGAGCCTAAATGACTCGTTTTCTTCCGCTTTCGCTGCTCGCGGCCGCTGGCTTGCTCGTCGTCTCGTGTGGCTCGTCGGATGACAACGCCGCAAACCCGAACTGCTCGAACAACTCGTGCTCGGCCTGCGGCAGCTGTTACGACCTGTGCGTCTGCACCACCGGCAACCTGGCCCAGTGCGCGCCCGCGTGCGGCCTGAGCAGCACCGGCGGCACCTCGGGCGGGGGCGGCAGCGGCGGCGCAGCCACCGGCGGCAGCGGGGGCACGCTGCCCGCCGGCGAGCTGGCCAAGGGCCTGGCGATGAGCGAGATCGACATCTATCAAGCGGTGCGCGTGCCGCTGATGAAGGACTGGGGCGAGCCGCCGCGCAACGCGCCGGTGGTGGCGGATCGCGAGGGCGTGTTCCGGGTGTTCGTGACGCCCGAGGCCGGCTATCAGGCGCGCGAGATCGTGGCGCGGGTCGATCTGGGTGGCGCGGGCCTGTTCGACGGCAAGGCGTTCATCGGCGGCCCGTCGAACGAGGGCGATCCGAACTCGACCATCCAGGTGCCGATCCCGCCGGGCGCCATCAAGCCCGGCCAGGCCTACAGCGTGAGCTTGCTCGAGGCGGGCGCCGGCAGCTTTGCCGGCACCAGCGACAAGGCGAAGTTCGGCGCGGTGAACCTGGCGGCGCAGAACGCGGGCACGTACACCGTGATGCTGGTGCCGATCGTGGTCGGCGGCGTCACGCCCAAGCTGGGTCAGAGCGAAATTCAGACCTACCGCGACACCCTGTTCAAGATGTACCCGGTCGCCGATCTGAAGATCGAGGTGCGCGCCCCCGTCAACTATGGCGGGGCGGCCCCGCAGCGCAACGGCTCGGGCTGGAGTCAGCTCTTGAGCTGGCTGATGCAGCTTCGCTCGTCCGACAAGCCGCCGGCGCAGACCTACTACTACGGCATCTTCACCCCCGGTAACTCGTTCATGCAGTGGTGTCAGGGAGCGTGCGTCGCCGGCCTCTCGACCACGCCGCAGCCGAACGACGTGATCGGCCGCACGGGCATGGGCCTGGGCTTCTTCGCCGCCGACGGCAACCCCGGCTCGCCCGAGACCATGGCCCACGAGCTGGGTCACACCCTGGGGCTGATCCACGCGCCGTGCGGGCAGGGCGGCGTGATGCCGCAGAACGTCGACCCGGCGTACCCCTATTCCGGGGCCAGCATCGGCACCCAGGGCTGGGACGTCCTCACCAAGGGCTTCGTCGACCCCGGCAAGTACAAGGACATCATGAGCTACTGCGATCCGAACTGGACCGCAGACTGGACGTTCAACAAGATGTTCAAGCGCATCGCCTACGTGAACGGCGCCGGCTCGATGGCGGTCTCGAAGGATCAGCTGCGCGCCCCCGGCAAGTTCCGCACGGCGATCGTCGCCGAGGGCGGCTCGCTCGCGTGGGGCTCTGCCATCGACACGCCCTGGCCGGTGCTCGGCGCCGAGCGGCCTGTCGACGTGCTCGACGGCTCGGGGGCGGTGCTGGGGACGATCAAGGGCTTCACCCTGCCGGTCGGGCACGACGGCACCACCGAGTTCTTGCTCTTGCGCGACGACGGCCCCTGGCCCGCCGGCGCCCAGGCGATCCGCGTCCCGGGCTCGCCCCAGACGCTCGCGCTCTGACTCGGGTTTCGCCCTTTTCGGGCGAAACCCTCCCGGCATCAGGCTCCAGACTCCAGGCTTCAGCTTCGGCAGAAGGGAGGTTTCGGTCGAAGCGCCTGCAGTGGTCGTTCAACGTCATCCTTTTCTCGCTCTTTGCTCTGCTGAAGTCTGCAGCCTGAAGCCTGTAGCCCGAGACTTTCGCGAATAGCGAAAGTCGAGTCTGATCTAGGCCGCGAGCAGCAGCTCGCGCAGCGCCGCGGCGGCAGGCGGCAGGCGCGCGACGCCGCGATGGCAGAGCACCAGCTCGCGCGGGATGGGCGTGGCCGGGTGGCGCAAGCGCGACAGCCGACCCTGCTTCACGTCCCGCTCGACGGCGGCCAGGCTGATCAGAGCCACACCGATGCCTTCGGCCACGTGGTGCTTGATGGCGGCAATGCTGCCCAGCTCCATCACGATCTCGGCCTCGGGGAAGTGCCGGTCGAGCATCGCGCGGGTGACGGTGCCCCGCGGAAAGGTCAGAAACGGCGCCCCGGCCAGCTTCACCCCCGGGGCCGCCACCAGCACGAACGCGTCGTCGCGCCAGTGCTCGCCCTCGGGGCCGGTGAGCACCGCCAGATCGAGCTCGCCCCGCTCGAGCTGGTCACCGGCCTCGGCGCGGGTCAGCTCTTTGAGCACGATGCGCACGCCGGGGTGCTGCTTGCGATAGCGCGCCAAGAGCGGCGGCAAGAGATAGGTCGCGGTGGTGGCGCCGGCGCCGATGCGCACCACGCCCTTCTCGAGCCCCGCGAGCTCGGCCACGGCGCGGCGCGCATCTTCGATGGCGGCCAGGGCAACGCGCGCGCGCGAGGCGACCTCGTGCCCGGCGGGGGTGAGCGCGGCCCCGTGTCGGCCGCGGTCCAGCAGCCGCGCGCCGAACGCCTGTTCCAGCCGCTGAATCGACACGCTGAGCGCGGGCTGGGTGAGGTGGGCCACCCGGGCCGCGCGCGTGAAGCTGCCGCGCTCGGCGATCAGCAGCAGGTGCTTCAGATCATCCATCATGATTGCTAATGGAATCTACCAAAACTATCAATTGGCGCAACGGCCGCCACGGCGCCATTCTGGCTCTCGTGACCTTCATCGTGACGCTCTGGGTGCTCGGAATGCTGGCCGGGGCACTCACCACGGTGGCCGGCCTGGGCGGCGGCCTGCTGCTGCTGATCAGCCTGTCGCTGGTGACCGACCCGCTCTCGGCGCTGGCGATGACCACGCCCGCGCTCTTGATCGGCAACCTGCACCGCAGCTGGGTGTTCCGCGCACGGGTAAAGTGGCCGATCGTGCGGGCCTTCGCCCTGGGCGCGGTGCCCGGCGCGGCGCTGGGCAGCCTGGCGGCGGTCGCCGTGCCGCTCTGGATCGTGAACGGGCTGATGCTGGGGATCACGCTCCTCAGCCTGGCGCGCGCGTTCGGCAAGCTCGAGCTCACGCCGCCGCGCGGCGCCTTCGCGCCCGCCGGCTTCGTGATCGGCGGGCTGACCGGCAGCGCCGGCGGCGCGGCCGTGCTCACCGCGCCCTTGTTCCTCTCGGCCGGGCTCTCGGGCGAGACCTACTCCGGAACCATCGCGGCCGCGGCGGTGGCCATGCACCTGGGCCGCATCGCCGGCTATGGCGCGGGCGGACTCTTGACCCGCGACCTCTGGCTCTTCGCGGCGCTGCTTTCGGTGGCCGTGGTGGCCGGCAATGGCGTCGGCCGCCGGGCACGGCGCTTCACCGAGCGGCTGCCCGCAGGGGCGATCGAGCACGCCACGCTGGTGATCTGCGCTCTCTTGGCCGTCGCCGGCATCGGTCGTTCGTGACCCGGGGTCGTGCTAGTTTCCGGGCAGTCTCATGCCCCGACCGCTGCTCTTCGTGCTGCTCGTGTCAGCGGCTGCCTGCGGGCCGCGGCACGTCCAGCCCGAGCCGGAAGAGCCGGTGACCTGCGATTCTGCCCTCTCGGTCCCCAAGACCGATCTGGCGCTCGAGGTGCTGCGTGACGCCTCGGGCGGCGGCACGGTGCCCCTCGCGACCGGCGATACGCTTCAGCAGCAGTATGGCGCCCAGGGCGGCTCGCACTTCTTCGTCTACGCACGGGTGTACTCGGCCGAGGCCAGCACCTGGCTGGTCGACGCCAAGCTCGCCGCCGGCGACGGCACGGTGCTGGCCGCGGGCAGCGACGAGTTTCAGGGCTGCAAGGCGCAGTGGATCACCCCGCGCGCGCTGCGGGTCTTCATCGAGAGCGGCGGCGCCCTTGCCGGGACCCTCACGGTGAAGGCGAAGGCCCAGCAAGGTGCGCCGCTGATCTTCGAAGCGCCGATCTCGGTGGGGCAGTAGCGCTAGGAAGCGACCGGTGCGCTGACCAGCTCGTCGGCGCCGGGCTCGGAGGCCAGACGCTGGCGCGAGGCCTCGGCCGATCGCCTCCAGCTTCCGCGTTCGAGCCGCCACCAGAGCAGGAGCGACCCGACCACGATCTCGGCGCACAGCCCGAGCCAGCCGCCCAGGGCGCCCCAGCCCAGCCGGACACCGAGCCACCACGCCAGTGGCGGCGTCGACACCCAAGCGGTGATCACCGCGATCACCGCCGGGTAGCGCACGTCACCGGTGCCGCGCAGCACGCAGCGCGCGATGGCGTTGGCCCCGTCGAAGATCTGGAAGGCCGCCGCCACCCAGAGCAGCTTCACGGCCACCGCCCGCACCGCGCGATCCGCGGTGAAGGCGCCCGCCAGGAGATCGGCGAACACCACGAACCCGAGCGCGCACGCTCCGGTGTAGGCCAGGGCCAGGGCGAGCGCGCGCCGGGCCACCCGCTTGACCAAGCGGTCTTCGCCCGCGCCCACCGCCTGGCCCACCATCACGCTGGCCGCCTCGCCCAGGGCGAGCGCCGGCAAGAACGAGATGTGGGTGAGCTGCAGCGCGATCTGGTGCGCGGCCAGATCGACCGCGCCGATCCCGGCCAGCACCGCGACCAGCACGGCGAACGAGCCGACCTCCAGCAGGAACTGCAGGCCGAGCGGCACGCCGAGCCGAAGCAGCGTGGTGACGTGACGCAGCCGCACGCGCACCCAGCCGAAGCCAGGCGAGCGCGACGCCGCGACCAAGAGCGCCGCCTCGACCACGTGCGCGAGCGCGGTGGCCGCGCCCGCGCCGCGCACCCCGAGGCCGAGGCCCAGGATGAACAGCGCGTCGAGCGCGATGTTGGCCAGGTTGGCGCCCAGCGCGGCGACCATGGACGAGCGCGAATCACCGAGCCCGTAGCGCGCTTCACGCAGCGCCACGGCGATCAGCACGAAGGGCGCACCCAGGTTGCGCCACCACAGGTACTCGGCGGCCGCGAGACCCGCCTCGGGGCTGGCCGAAAACCTCGGCAGCACGCCCGCGAGCCAGCGGCCCGCGCCAATGCCGATCACGCCGAGCACGACGGCGAGGCCGACGCCCGCCGCGATGTACACGGGGATGTCCCCGCGCCGCCCGGCGCCCGCGGCCTGACTGACCACGACCTTCACCGAACGAAGCAAGCCGAAGCCGAAGACGATCAGGCCGAAGGCGGCGATGCCTCCGAGCCCCACGCCTGCGAGCGCGTTCGCCCCGAGCTGGCCGACGAACAGCGTGCTCACCAGGGTCATGACGCTGTACGAGAGCATCGAGACCGTGATGGGCCACGCCAGCCGCACCAACTCGGGGATGGGTTTCAATTTCCAGCGAAGCTCTTCGCGAACGGACTTTGATGTCATGACGAGCAACTTTCTCGGGGGTTCGAAGCAAAAAAAAACCGCGGGGACCTTTCGGTGCCCGCGGCAGATAGTCAGGGGTTTTGGCTGTCTAGGTGAGCAGCTGACCTCCTGCCGCGGCAGAGATGACGGTGCACTGGTCCTTGAAGGACGCGGCGCGGGTCATCGTGTGGCGCGGAAGGCGGTTCATGGAAATCACCTCGTGACCCGATTTCAATGTCACGAACGCGCGAGCGGGTCAAGTGAGCGCGCGACCGGCCGCGCGGTCGGCGCTCGGGCGCGCGGCGCCGCCGCAGAAACCACGCAACCCACCGGCCCTGCGAGCCGAATGAAGTGCTGCATGTCCGTCACTTCCATTGCCCACCGCTCGCGGACCAGCCAGGTTGCAGACCCAGGCACGACGCAGGCCCCGACGGCCGCCCAGCCCAAACCTTCGCCCCGTGCACTGTCGAAGGGCACGGCCGCCCTGCTCGCCGCGCGTGACCAAGCACAGGCCCAGGCGCGCAAGCTCCGAGCGGAACGGGCCACGCCGGCCGCGGCCCCGGACCTTCGCTCCGACGCGCAAAAGCGCCTGGACTCGTTCCTCTCGGCGGCCAACGCGCCCTATCGCGTAGACGGTCATGAAGTTCGCGTCACGCCGGCCTTCAGAATGCAGGGTGGATACGGCCCCCGGCCCGAGCGGGCGACCGCCGCGTTGAAGAAAGCGCTCCCACCCGAGTTGGTTCGCGAGCTGGGGCCGCGCCTGACGGTGATCGCGGGCGGCAAAGGCACCCCCGAAGAAATCCAGCGTGTCACTCAGGCGCTGATTGATCGCGGTCACCTGGGTGCGGCTTCGGGTGGCAGCCCGCGCGACCGAGTTCGCCAATTGATGTTCGACTTCGGCATCGGGCTGGATTGTTCGGGGTTCGCGTATCAGGCGCACGCTGCAGCTCGAGGCGCGCCGCGGAAGTTGGGCCTTCAGGAGGGGATCCCCGCGCCCAACAAGAGCAAGGACCTGCGCGCGGCGGGCCCCGGAGACCTGATCGTCCTCGGCGGAGATCCTGGTCACAAGGTCGTGGTCTACTCCCGCCACTCGCTCCCCGCTGGGTCTCCGCGGCCGTCATTTCCGGGACGCCCGCCGGTGCCCGCCGCATTCATGCAAGGCGGGCCCGTTCACGTGTTCGAGGTCGACTCATCGTGGGGGGCGGAGGGCAAGGCCCCGCTCGGAGGCGTGAAACGCGAGATCTGGCTGTTCAACGAGAGCACGAAGACCTGGGGCTACTTCGACGGGCTCCGGAGCGGGGCGTTCAAAGAGTCGAGGAAGGGTGCCTACGATCACACGATCGTGGGACTCTTCGGGGTGTGATGACACGCCGTGTGCTCCTTGCGGTCATCGTCGCGACAGCGTCGTGCGCTGGGCTGCTCTGGCTTTGCTGCTCTCGCGAAGACGTCCCCGTGTCACGGAGCGGTTCGGCGCCACAGATCGTGTCTGCGCCGCCGTCGGCGAGCGGTGCGTTGCCCGGTGCCGCCAGCGCGGAGGACGAGGTCCGTGTCCGCGTCGAGCCGACCTCGCACCGCACCCGGGTCGTCGACCTGCCGTTTCGCGCCGTCGACGTCGTGGCAGGCGCTGCTCCCTCCCGCGAGTTCGTCGACGGCACGCTGGTATTCGCCAAGACCGTCGACGAAGGCTTTGCGCTCGTCGAATGGGACCCGGTCAGCGCACGAACGATCCGCGAGGTGACCCACCGCCATCGGCCCGGGAACGGAATACAGGTCGGCAATACCTACGCGCTCACGCGCACCGGCAGCGGCTTCGCCTACGCCACCACCGGCTACGAGGACCCGTCACCCATCGAGCTCTGGTTCGTCGGACAGGACTTCGCGAAGCAGCACCATCGCGTGATCGAAGTTCTGACCGTGGACGCCCGCCGGCTGTCCCTGCACGCCTCGGGCGAAACCTTGGCGCTGGCCCATTGTGAGCGAGGCGAGCACCACATCACGACCTTCGACGTTCCGAGCGGCAACGTCGTCGGAGAGCGGAAGCTCGGGCGCAAGCTGGCGTTGTGCTTGGGATTCACGACGCCACTTTCCGATGTGCGAGTGGTCGGTTCCACCGTGTGGTCGGTATCGGGCGGGGTCAGCGAATACCAGGCCGTGGCGCTGAGCCGAGATCTCCGCCGCGTCGTCCGTCGCTACCCGATTCCGACGCCGGGTTTCGACTCGAATGCACTGAAAGACGCAATCGAGATGGGCACATTTCCACGCTTCGACGTCACCGCCACGCGCATGGCCTGGAACACCCGCGGCGAGCTCCGCGTTTCGGCCCTTCGAGGCGGTACACCGATCTGGAAGGGGCGCGTCGATCCCAGCTCGATTGGATCGGGCCCAATCAGCTCGCCGGAAGAGATGGACTTCCCCGTGGCCATCGACCCGGAAACCGGAGCCGCGCTCTTGGGCGACGGCACCTGGTTCGCACCCGACGGCGCCGAGACGCGGGTCTTCCGCACGCGCGAAGAGCAACCGGACCATGCACCAATTCCCGTGCAGCACCGGCGCCGCGTCGCGTTCGCCCACGGCCGCGGGGTGTTCCTCGGCGTGTCGCCCGAGCGCACGACGCTGGTGCTGGTGGACCCGAATTGACGGCGCGGGGGTCTTCGGGGACCTTGACTTCCGAGGCCTCTCCATTACCCTGGGTAATGGTCATGCGCGCGGTTTCACGTGTCACCTCGCAGAACCAGACCTCGGTGCCGGCCGCGGTGCGACGGCGCTTCCGCATCGTTCCGGGAACGGAGCTCGTGTGGGAGGAACGCGAAGAGCTCTTGGTGGTGAGGCCCAAACGGCACACGCTCGACGACGTTCGTGCACTGTGCGCCGTGCGTCCCGTTTCGCGCTTGTCACTCGCAGAGATGCGCGCGGCACGCGATCGCGGCGTGAGCGCGAAGCATGGCCGCCGCCGCTGACACCAACGTCCTCCTGCGATTGCTGCTCGAGGACGACGACGAGCAGGCTCGCGCAGCCCGAGCTTTCCAGCGGGCCCACGCGCCGCTCTTCGTGTCACACGTCGTGCTCGCCGAGGCGTCGTGGGTGCTCACCTGCGGCTACGGCTTCACTCGCGAGAAGCTGCGGGCCGTTCTGGAAATGCTGGTGGACACCGACGGGATTTCGCTTCAAGAGCCTGAAGTCGTCCAGGCTGCGCTTCAGAGCTTTCGCTCGTCTCGCGCGGACTTCTCCGATTGCCTCATCCTGGCCGTCGCAGAGAGCGCCGCCATGGCACCCCTTGCCACCTTCGACCAGAAGCTCGGAAACCTCCCAGGCGCCCGCAAGCTGGGTAAGAAGCGCTGACTGCCGCGGCGCGGCGCCACGCGTGGGAGGCCCTCGCGTTCAAGACGTGGCCCTCGCGGTGCGATGGCGCTTCCGGTGCTCCCGCCCTTCCGGCGTTCCCTGGTGTCGGGTATAGTCCTGTCCCGGGAGGTACTGATGGAGTTGGGGATCGAGGTTTCGAGGGAGAGAATTGCCGCGGCGCTTCTGGGCGACGGCCAGTGACGTCCTGGAGATGGCCAAGGGCAACTGGAAGGCCAAGCGCGGATCGTTCCTGAAGTTCTCGTGGAGCACCGTGGGTGATCTCACCGGTGCGACCCGCAACGAGACAGAGACCGTGCTCTGGCAGGAGCTGCTGGGTTTGGCTAACACGATGAACGTCGAGCTCAACGCGGCCGGGTACAATCCCCCGGCGTGCTACCCCGGCCGCGACGACCTCGACCGATCGGACTCGAACCCGGTGGTCGAGGGGCCACCCATGGGTCTCATTGCCCAGGTCGAACGAACTCAGTGGGGTGCGCAGACGACGGTGAATTCGCCCATCTGCGGCTGGGTGAAGGCCCCGCCCTACGCGAGCGTGGCGCCATGAACCGGTTCTGGCTGGCGCCGGTGGTCGTCTCGGCCGGGCTCGCGTGCGCCTGCTCTGACTCGTGTTTCGCCCTTTCGGGCGAAACACGAAGGCTCCAGGGGTCAGGCTCCAGGCTGCAGGCTCAAGAGCGCGCGTCGAGCGATCGAATGAGCCCCTGGAGTGCACGAACGAGTTCGTCGTACGCGGGTTCGA
>JAKLKA010000231.1 GCA_023150915.1 Polyangiaceae bacterium | reverse complement strand
GCGAACCCATCGAACCGAGCGAGCTCTCTCCGCACCTCGGCCAGCGCCCCCGCAAGCGCTTCCGCCTTGGCGGGCGCGCGCGCCACGGGCACCACGGCCACCCGGGGGTTGCGCCGCGCCTCTTCGAGCAAGCGGCGCAGACGCGGCATGTCCACCCCCAGCGCCGCCGCTTGACGCGCAAACCCAGGGGAGCCGTGGGCCACGCGACACTGCCAGAGGTCGTACAAGACGTCGTCATAGAGCTCGCTCAGATCCGGGATCAGCTGGGCGCCGAAGGGCACCCGGGTGCCGAACGCGTTGTCGTGAAGCACGCGCTGGCAGAACCCATGAATGGTCGAGATCGGCGCTTCGTCGATGTTCTCGACGGCACGGCGCAGGCGCTTCAGATCGTCTGCCAGCGCCGAGCCCCGGCGCTTCGCCAGCCGGGCGAAGGCTTCGTCCTTCGGAGCCTCGCCCGCCAGCGCCGCGCTGAAGGCCGCCTCTGCCTCGACGATGCGCCCGCGCACGCGGTCCCTGAGCTCGGCCGTGGCCGCTTCCGTGAAGGTGACCACCAAGATCTCGGAGGGGTCGAGCTGCGACTCGAGCAAGAGCCGTACGAACAGCGTGGTGATGGCGTAGGTCTTGCCAGTGCCGGCGCTCGCCTCCACCAGGTTCTTCTGGTCGAGCGCGATCTCGACCGCGTCGAACGGCACGGTCACTGCGGCGGTCATGGATTCTTCTTCCCGCCCTTCGACGGCTTCGGGGCCTTGGCCGCGTCGAGCGGGCCGTACACCGCCGCCGCCAGTTCGTGGAACTCGGTGTCCTCGATCGGCCTTTCGCCGAGGTCGAACGCCGGGTCGAACGGCGGCAGCATGCCGCTGAAGGCGCGCGCCGGGTGGGGATCGAGGGCCGTCTCGCAGAAATCCCCGTCGTCGTAGGCTTTGACGGCTGCCGCCTCGCCGTTCTTGCCTTGGCCGACTGCTTCGAAGTAGTCGCGGCTGGTTGCCGGCATGAACGGCAACGGCCGCTCGAGACCTCGGCGATAGAGCTGCACCAGCGCGCCGAGCTCGCGTGCCGCCTGCTGCGGTGGAAGCGGGCGGAGCTCGACGGCGTCTGCGGCCGCACCCGTGCCCCGCCCGATCCACACCGACCGCGCGGCCTGCTCGGAGCCCGAGCACAGCGCCAGGTGGCGGATCCATGCCTCGAGCACGACCTTGCTCCCGAGCTTCGAGTACGTGTGCCGCACCACCCCGCCGGCCCAGCGGTCGCCGATCGCGCCCGTCACCCGGGTGCCGTCGCCCAGCGCCACGCGCACCTCCAGCGGCTCCAGGCTGGGGCCCTGTCGCTCGGCCCGAGCGCGCTCCGCGATCGCTTCGCAGTCGGCGAGCAGCTCCTCCAGCTCGAGCCGCCCGGGGTGTCCGAGCGGCAACTCGCCCTGGGCGCGCAGCAGGGTCTCGGCCTCGCCCAGCGGGCGGCCGTCGAGCAGGCAGCCCACCAGCGCCGTGCCGAGCTTCCAGCTCTCGAGGTGGTTCAGCTCGAGCGGCTCACGGTCGGACATGCCGCCCTCTTCCTGCTTCAAATACAGGCCGAGTCGTCGGTTGAGGAAATAGGCCGGCGGCGACTTGAAGAACTTCACCAGCTCGTCGAGCAAGAGCTGATCGACCTGCACGGGACCAAGCGGGTGCTGCATGAACAGCTGGGTGGCCTGCCGGCCCTGCAGCGACGATTGAGCGGCGGAAGCGTAGGCGGTCGAGTGACTGAACAGCCGGGGGTCGGAGCCGTCGAAGTAGCGCGGGCTGAAGCCCTGGAGCGGATGCGTCACCACGAACGCCTCGCGGGCGCGGGCTCTCGAGTCGGCGGCCACGGCGCCGGCACCGGTGGAAAGGTCAGCGCGCACCGCGAAGTAGTCGAGCAGCTCGGAGACGCACACCGAGGGCGGGCGCGGCCGATTGTCGCGCACGCTCTGGCCGGTGAAGGTGATCACGAGCCGCTCGCGTGCCGCGCACACCGTCTCGAGAAAGAGGTAGCGGTCGTCGTCGCGCGGCGAGCGGTCGCCCGGTCGCCGCGGCAGCTTGCCATTGCGGATCAGATCGAGCTCGATGGGGCGGGGCGAGCGGGGAAAGTCGCCGTCGTTCATCCCGAGCAGGCACACGACCGAGAACGGGATGCTGCGCATCGGCACCATCGCGCAGAAGGTGACGCCGCCGGACAAGAACCCCCGGTCGGCCCCGGCGCAGTCTGCAGCGCGTTCGAGCAGCTCACGCAGCACCTGGACGTCCACACTGCCTTCGAAGCCCGCGGCGGCCGCATCGCCGACCACGCGCTCGAGGGCCTGGCTGACCCGCGCCATCTGCCGCCCGCAGTCACGACTTTCGGCGAAGAGGGCCGCGCCGAGCTCCACCACGGTTCCCGCCCACTCGGCCAGCGAGCGCGGCCGCTCGAGCTCGCGCAGCCAGCGAAACAGCGTGCGCGTGAACCAAGCTAGCGTTCCGAGAAGAGCAGCTTCTTTGCCCTCGACCTCGTCGAAGGGCAGCACGCCTTCGAACAGCGCCTGCCCGCGCCCGGGCATGGCATAGCCGAGCATCAAGCGCCGCAGGCCGAAGCGCCAGGTGTTCGCTTCGTTGTCGGGTAGCCCCAGCTGCCCCCGGTGCGCACGGTCCATGCCCCAGCGCACGCCGCTCGCGGCGACCCAGCTGCGGAGCGTCTCGAGCCCCGCGGCGTCCAGACCGAAGCGCTGCTGAACGGGCCCCTGCACGAGCAGATCGAACACGTCAGAGGCGGTGACCCGCCCGCGCACCATGCCCATCACGCGCAAGAGCCCGTCGAGCACCGGCGAGCCTTGCCGGTCGGAGCGATCGGCCACGTGATACGGGATGAAATCCGGATTGCCGAGGTCCCGCGAGAAGACGGCCTCGATCAACGGGGCGTAGGTGGGCAAGTCGGGGACGAGCACCACGACGTCCTCGGGCGCCACGCGGGCTTCTGCTCGCGTCATGAGCGCGAGCAGCTGGTCGTGGAGCACCTCGACCTCGCGCATGGGCCCGTGGCAGGAATGGATCGAGATCGCGGGCTCGGAGCCCAGGGCGAGCTTCGGCGCGCTCGCGGGGTTGACGGCGCACAGATCGGCCTGAAGTGCGGCGAGCAGCGAGCCCGCGGAAGGTGTTTCGTGCAGGTCGTGCGCGACCGCCGCGACGCCCGCGCCGGCCAGCTCGGTCGCGAGCACGCGGTCGAAGTCGGCGCCCAGCATGCCCAGGGAGGCGAGCAGGGGGTTCTCCACGTCGAGCTCGGGCCGCGCGCCCGCGCGTTCGGGTTTTCGCAGTTCGCAGGGCGAAAAGCCTGGGGCTGGCGAGAACAGGAAGAGGTGAACGTCCACGTGGCGCGAGAGCGCGGCCAGCACGCGCACGTAGAGCGGGGGCAAGGTCGAGACACCGAAGAGCAGCACGCGCGGCGGCAGCCCCGCGAAGCTGGCGCGCCCGGCCAGCGCTTCGAGCACGCGCTCGGTGGCCGCGCCGAGGTGCGGGCGGTTCAGACGCGCCGCGACGTGCTTCCAGAGCAGCGGCTGCCAGCGGTCGGCGGCCGGAACGGCGCTGAAGTCGCCCGCCTCCCAGGCACGGATCCAGTCGGGCCGGTAGGTCAGGTACTGATCGAAGACGGTGGCGATGCGCGTGGCGAGCTGCGCCATGCGCACGCCCTGCGCGTCCCCGACGGCGTAGCGCCTGAGCGAAGCAAACTCGGCCTGCGCCAGCAAATCGGGCAGCACGGCCTGAACGCCCCACGCGAGCAAGTCCTCCGAGAGGGGGGGATCGCCCAGAGCGCCCCTGCCGATCACCGCGCCGACGATCTGCTCGACCAGCTCGCGCGGGTACCGCAGGGGCACCGCCCACACCCCGAAGCGCTTCGCCAGCTCGCCACCCAGCCAGATCGCCATCCCCCTGCCCTGCACGACCACCGCCTCGGGGCAGAGCGGCCCTCCGATGGGCGCCGCCAGCAGATCACCCAGCGACGCGACGAGACGCTCGAGCCGGTTGCTGCGGTGGAGGTGGAAGGCGGGCACGGATCGACGAGTCTACTCGCCCTGACCGCCGCGCACAGCGCTCGCTCGGACATACAATGTCAGGCGACGGCGCGCGTCGCAGGGGCGCTGCCGCGCCCGTCGCCCACCGGTCGCAAGTCGCCTGCCTCTCCATCCGTGGAGGGCCAGCGCCCCGCCGGCCCCCGGTTCAGGCGCTGGGAAGCCGAGAACTACTTCACACCTTCGGCCCGCGGCGGCGCTGACCACCCCAGACCGCCACGAACACGACTTCGCCCTCGATGACCACGTAATACAGATTTCGACGAGTGCGCGGCAGGATGACGTAGAGCACGCCCGGGTGCTTGGAGTGCGGGTACGTCTTGCCCAGCCCCGGATGCTGCAGCACGCGCTCGACGGCCTGCACGAGCTCCTCGAGAAAAAGAGTGGCTGCGGCACTTCGGTGCTGCCGCCACCACTTGTCGTTTCGCTCAATCTCCAGGCGAGCGCGGGCAGTGAAGCGAAACTTCAAAGGCGGGACCGAAGCTCGCGAAGGTAGGCAGCCCCGTCGACCGTCCGACCAGCGGCCAGGTCCTCGAAGCTCTCATCGAGCATGGACCCGAGCTGTGCGCGCTCCTGATCGTCCATGTCGTCAGAGATTGGAAAGACCAACACCTCGGCGCCCTCGTCGAGCTCGACTGGCTCGTCCAGCACGATCTGACCGTTCCTCACGTGTGCCCGAATTGCGCTCATCGACCAGCAGGCTAGCACCGGGGCGAGGCGCTGCCCAACGACCGGGGCTGCGCCAGGACAGCTAATGTCCCACCCCACCGCTGCCCATCGTTCCCTTCCCGCAGGGCCCGCCTTACCCTCGCGGTGCGTCGATGGACTTCTCGTACCTCGCCGGCTTGAAGCGGTCACACCCGGCGTGGCGCCTGCTCGCGGCGGACCACGCGCCGATGATCGTCGCGTTCCTGCACGCGGCGTTCGTCGGGCCGAACGTCCGGAGTGCTCCGCAGCACGCGCTCGCGTCGTCGCTCGACGACTACCTCGAGCGATTGCGAGCCGAGATCGGCGAAGGGCAGTTCCCTCGGTCCGGCCTCCAGTACCTCGAGGCGTGGGCGGGCAACGAGCAAGCGTGGCTGCGCAAGTACTACCAAGCGGGCGACGACGAGCCGTGGTTCGACATCACCCCGGCGACGGAGAAGGCCATCGCGTGGCTCGCGAGCCTGGGGCAACGCGAGTTCGTCGGGACGGAGTCGCGCCTGAAGATCGTTTTCGATCTGTTGCGGCAGCTTTCGGAGGGCACGGAGGTCGACCCGGACGCGCGCGTGGCGGAGCTCTTGAAACGGCGAGAAGCAATCAACGCGGAGATCCAGCGCGTGCGAGAGGGTCACATCCCGGTGATGGACACGACCCAGGTCAAGGACACGTTCCAAGAGATGGCGTCTACGGCAAGAGGGCTCCTGTCCGACTTCCGGGAGGTCGAGCAGAACTTCCGCAGCCTCGACCGCGCCGTGCGGGAGCGCATCGCCACGTGGGAGGGCGGCAAGGGCGAGCTGCTCGCGGAGATCTTCGGCGAGCAAGACGCCATCCGGGACTCGGACCAGGGCCGGAGTTTCCGGGCGTTCTGGGATCTCCTGATGTCCCCAGAGCGACAGGAAGAGCTCGGTGACTTGCTCGAGCGCGCTTTCGCGCTCGACGCCGTGCGCGAGCTCGGACCAGATCGCCGGCTGCTCCGCGTGCACTACGACTGGCACGACGCCGGCGAAGTCGCGCAGCGCACTGTGGCGCGCGTGTCCGAGCAGCTCCGGCGCTACCTGGATGATCAGGCTTGGCTGGAGAATCGCCGCATCGTCCAGCTCATCCTGGGATTCCCCCGATTTCTTGGACACATTTGTTACGCAGCGGTCTCGGTGAGAAGCGCTTCCAGCTCCCTCTCGGCGGGGGTCTTGTAGCCGAGGGAGGAGTGCAGGCGCGTGCGGTTGTAGAAGCCCTCGATGTACGG
>JAKLKA010000230.1 GCA_023150915.1 Polyangiaceae bacterium | reverse complement strand
GGGCTGGACGCACATCGTCCTGCTCCGCAGCGGCCACACGCTGTTCTACCGCGCGTCGGACGGCGTCGGCGCCACGGCAGTCTTCACCGAAGCGTCCCCCTGGTCATCGCAGAAGGGCTCGTTTGCGGCGGGGACGTTCCCGGACGCGATGGACATCGTCACCGCGTTCTGAGGCCGCGGCCCGAGGGGCGGCGGGTCACCTGGGCCGACGCGAGGTGACAGCGGCGGCGCTTTCAGTCACCATCGCCGCGAAGGGAGTCACGCGATGGCGACCTGGAAGCACTTGGGCTTGGTCGTGTGCGGCATCGGTTTCGCGGCGGCCTGCTCCGCGAACAGCGCCGCGGGCGGCGACGGTGACGGCGGCGGGCCGGCCGGCGGCGGCAGCGCGGGAAGCGGCGCGGGCGGGTTCGGGGCTGGCGGCAGCGGCTTCGGCGGGTCCGGTGGCGGCATCGCTCCGGATTCCGGCTCGGGGGGAACGGGCAACGTCGGCGACTCGGGTTGCTCGGCCTACACCGACGAGGCGAAGCAGACCTACGAGCCGGCGGACATCATCTGGGCGGTCGACACCTCTGGCAGCATGGTGGAAGAGGCGGCGGCGGTGCAGAACAACATCAACGCCTTCAGCCAGCAGATCACCCAAAGTGGCATCGACGTGCACGTGGTGATGCTGGCCGCCTACCCGTTCTTGATCTTGCCGGGGATCTGCGTTCCCCCGCCCCTCGGCTCGGGGCAGTGCTCGCCGCCCGGTGCGGACTCGAAGCTGCCGGCTCTCTGGCATCACCCCAGCGCAGTGATCGAGAGCGTGGACGCGGCGCTGCGGCTGGTTCAGCGCTTCCCCGACTACAAGTTCATGCTCCGGCCTGGAGTGAAGAAGTACGTGGTGGTCGTCACCGACGACGACTCGAAGAACGATCCGAACAGCTCGGGTGATGCCGGCAAGTACGACAACAACCCCACCGGGTTCATCAACGACTACAACGCCATCGATCCCATGATGAACGGGACGTGGAAGCTGTCGGCCATCTACTCTTTCACCCAGTGCAGCAACGCCGCGAACATCGGCACGGTCTGGAAGCAGATCGTGACGGCCACCGGCGGCGTCCACGGCGACATTTGCAGTTGCCCGCCGGGGCAGGCAACGCAGTGCTCGGCCACCTTTCAGAAGGTCTTCGACGAGCTCGCCAAGAAGATCATCACCGGCAGCAAGCCGCTGGCGTGTGAATGGACGATTCCGCCGCCCGCGCCGGGCAAGCAGCTCGACCCGAACAAGGTGAACGTCGAGTTCGTCGACAAGGGCAGCGGGGTGCCGGAGACCATCTACCACGTCGACGACGCGTCGAAGTGCGACGCCAAGCTCGGCGGCTGGTACTACAACGACAACAAGGCGCCGACGACCATCAAGCTGTGCCCGGCGAGCTGCACCAAGGTGACCGCGGCGCCCCAGGGCAGCAAGATGAACGTCGTCTTCGGCTGCGCGACCCTCAACATTCCCAAGTAGTCGTCGTCCGGGTCGTGGAGACACACCCGTGTCTCGCGGTGTCACGATCCGGCCGGCTCGCGCGATGGAGCGCTGGCATGAACAGCTCGGAACACCACTGGCGGATCGGGTTTCTTGGGGTTGCCCTGGCGACCTTCGCTTGCTCTCCACCAGCCACCGACCGGGCGCCCGCCGCGCCGCCGGTGGCGACTGCATGGGCACCCGATGGGCCCGCGCCGCGCGGCACCCCCCCGAATGCCCCCGCCGACTCGCCTGACGCCGCGCCACCGGGCCCGCCGCGCAGCGTGGCGTTCGCAGGCGACGGGACGCTGCTGATCGAGACCGAGCGCTCGCTGATTGCCTGGGTTCCTCAGGGCAACACCCGGAAGCTCTCGCTGCCCGAGGGCAAGCCCACCCTGGTGGTCTCGTCTGTTCACGCGGGGGTCGCCCTGACGCTTCCGGATCGTGCCCTGCTGCTCACCACGCCCGAGCTGACGGTGGCCCACGACGGGCCTGGGACCGTCCTGACCGACGTCCCGGCGGTCCATCTCGAGCGCGAGCGTGTGATCTTGGCGCAGTCGGGCCGGGCGGTCGTGCGCCTCGACACGCACCGAGCTCCGGCCGCCGCCAGCGTGGAAGCGGTCACGCCCCTGCTCGACGGCAAGCGCTTCAGCGTGACGTTCGTCGAGGCTGCGCCGGACGGCGACAAGCCGAGCGCCCTGCTCTACGACGCCGAGCGCGCCGTGGTCCTGGGGCCGGGGCTGCCGTTTCGGCTGTATCCGGTCAGCGCACCGCGAGCCAGCGCCCGCGGCAAGCTGGGGTTCTCCATCGAGGGCGGCGAGGTGCTGCGCTGGGATCTCGAGAAGGGCACGGTCGTACGCCGTGCAAAGGTGCGCTGCGCAGCCGATCGCCAGCTGGGCAACCCGACGCCGAGCCCCCAGGGGGACCTACTCGTGGTCACCTGTGGCGACGACCTGATCGTGCTCGACGGCAAGATGCTCCAGCGGCGTCGCGTCGTGCCGCGGGTCGTGCCCGGTTGTGACCAGGGCCCGAGCTTGAACGGTCACGTGCTGCCCGACGGGAAGACCCTGGAGCTCGAGGGGTGCGGTGGCATCGCCAAGCTGGATCTGGGATCGGGCAAGTATGTTTGCGGCGACTCAGCGGGCGTGATGGGGGCACCGTACCTCGATGCGCCGCCACCACCCGGGGCGCCCCAGGGCTTGCCTGCGGGGCGCGCGCGGGTTCCGGCGTGCAACAAGAGCGCCGATGAGCAGGCCTATCGCCTCGGCGTCTCCGGGCGCTACACGATCGTATACGGCGAGCGCTCGCGCATCCTGCACGAGAAGGCCGCCCTCGAGCTCGAAGCGGATGCTCAGATCCCGGTGCTCTCGCCCGACGAAGCATGGCTGGCGTATGCCCGGGCCGACCACGTGGTGGTGCGCAGCTTGCCCGATGGCCAGGTGCGAGCCCTGCTGCGATGACGAGGCCCCAAGGGCCGGCGAGTTGCTCGCGGAGCTCACGTTGCGCGCCGGCGACCGCGAGTCGCCGCCCGCCCACCGGGTCGCGCTGCAGAGGATGGCCTTGTCGAAGGCTTCAGGCTGACCCGCTCGATCACGCCACGAAGGTAGCCTGTCGCCGGGTCGTCGTCGCTCGTCGCCAGCCACAGAAGTTCCATCGGCGAGCCCTCGAGCACGAACGGCGTCTCCGCTGTCGCAAGGTGAGGGAACGCGCGCCGAACGTGAGCCGCCACCTCCTCCGGGACCGTGGCCAGAAGCGAGGTGCCGCTGATGAGCGCGCCGATGTTCGCGAAGCTGGGGACCGAGCAGCGGACGCTCCGTGTCTTGCGGAGGGTGTCCTCGACGATGCCGCGGAGATCGCCGTTGTACGACACGATCACGTGCTCGTGGGCGAAGTAGGCCTCTTCGCTGATTCTCTTGCCGACACGCGTATGGCGCGGGTCGAAGAGGCAGACGAACGAGCCGTGGTACAGCGCCTTCCGGCGGACGATCTTGGGCAGTTCGTCGGCGACGCTGACCGCGAGATCGACCCGTCGTGCCACGAGTGCCTCGCCCACCGTGCGGAACTGCACGGGCACGATGATCAGCCGCATGCGCGGTGCCTCGCGCTCGAACACCCGCAGGAGTGCGGGGACCAGCAAAGCCTCGGTCACGTCCGAGAGCCCGATGCGAAACGTACGCTCGCTCGTGAGTGGGTCGAAGTCCGCGGGGGCGAGCGCGGCGTCGACCAGTGACGCGAGGTGTGGCTGCGCCTGCGCGAGGAGGCGCTCGCCGCGAGTCGTGAGGGCCACGCCCCGACCCTGGCGGGCGAAGAGCGGCGCCCCCACCGCCTGGGTCAACCGGCGGAGCGCGGCCGAGATCGCCGGCTGCGTCAGATAGAGCTTCGACGCCGCAGCGGTGACGCTGCCGGCTTCGGCCACGACGACGAACACGCGGAGCAGGTTCAAATCGAGGTTGCGACCATAACTGGCGTTCATGTGTCGCATATAAGCATTCACTGGTTCGATGTGAGGTTCGGACGCAGCATGCAGCGCATGAAGACATCCGAGCTGGCACTGGGCTGCATGGGCATGTCGGACTTCTACGGTCCGGCAGACGAAGGCGAGAGCATCCGAACCATCCACGCCGCGATCGAGCGGGGGATCACGCTGCTCGACACCGGGGACTTCTATGGGATGGGGGACAACGAGCTGCTCATCGGTCGCGCGATCACCGGCCGTCGCGACAAGGTGCGCGTCTCGGTGAAATTCGGCGCGCTGCGTGGCCCCGACGGGTCGTGGCAAGGGATCGACGCGCGCCCTGTCGCGGTGAAGACCTTCGCCGCTTACAGCCTGAGGCGCCTGGGCGTCGACGTCATCGACGTCTACCGTCCGGGGCGGCTCGACCCGAACGTTCCCATCGAGGACACCGTCGGCGCGATCGCCGATCTGATCAAGGCGGGGTATGTCCGCCAGGCGGGCCTGTCCGAGGTCGGCATCGACACGATCCGCCGTGCGCACGCCGTCTCGCCGATCGCCGACCTTCAGATCGAGTACTCGCTCGCGAGCCGCGGCCCAGAAGACAAGATCTTCCCGGTGCTCACCGAGCTCGGTATCGGCGCGACCCTCTACGGCATCCTCTCTCGCGGCCTCTTGAGCGGCAGCAGGCCCGCCGTCCCCGCCGATTTCCGCACGCACCTCCCTCGATTCGCGGGCGACGAGGGAAAGAAAAACGCGCTCGTCGTCGCGCGCCTCCGCGCCTTCGCCGAGGCGGTCGGTCGCTCGCCGGCTCAGCTCGCGTTCGCCTGGGTGGTCGCAAAGCAACCGCGATTCACGCCGTTGGTCGGAGCACGGACGACGAAGCAGCTGCTCGATACGCTCGGTGCGCTCGACAAGCCGCTCACCGTCACGGAGATCGCCGACGTCGAGGCGATCGTTTCGTCGGGCGCAATCGGGGGCCCGCGCTATCCCATGGCGCAGATGGCGCAGCTCGACAGCGAGCGATGAGGGCGTCAGTCTACCCGTCGCCTCGTGGGGTGGGTGGGGTATTGCGAGAGCTCGATCCCGAAAACCCTCACCCCACCTTGACCACCAGCGCCATCGCGGTGTCGCCGGCGGCGCAGCCGCTGTCTTCCTGCCTCCCCCGGTCGGTGCGCGCCGCGCTGCGCGCGGCTGCGCGCCGCCTGCCCCCTCCAAGGCTGTGCTCGCGCCGGCGGCGCGAGCGGCAACGCCGCTGCCCGGTCGCCGCGCGGTCCGCCTTCGAGCACGGGCTGAGGCCGGCGCTGCGCGCAGCCGGAGGGGGCGCGTCGTTGCGAGACTGAACGGGCAGTGCGTCCGCTTGCACTGAGTGCATTCGGCGAAGTCTGCGCGAAGTGAGCGGGCTCTTCGCTCCGCTCGCGTGCGCAGCTCCACTGAGCGCGCTGAGTTCCCTGCGGTTCGTGTGCCGGCACGGCACAGTTGCGGTCGCCATGCGCGGCGCGCTTGCCAACGCGAGCCGATACGTTCACCATCTGCTGAGCGGGAGGTGAAGATGGCGGGCAGTCGGGTCACATCGTTTGCTGGGCTGATCTGCTGGGTATTCGCCTGCGGCACGATTGTCGCAGGGGGGGGGCTGCACGTTCGGCAGCGAGGTTGAGGGGACGGGCGCGGTAGCGCCTGCGGGGCAGGCGGTCGGTACCGGCACGACCGACACGAGCAACTCGTACAACTTCGTCGACCCAGGCCAGACTGCGCCGTATTGCACCGGCGTGCTCCTGACACCGGTCTGGGTAGCGCTCGCGAACCACTGCATTACGGGCAGCGACAGCGGGATCCTCGCGTGCGCCGGGTTGGGTACTCCGACCTACGAACCCAGCACCGGCATCGGCACCTCTGGCGCCCTGGAGGTCACGTTCGACTACAACCCGATGGCGATCGGCACCAACCTGTTCACGCCGCAGAGCCTGACGCCGCGGTTCGCGGCAGTGCCCCCGCACGCGGTCCGGATGACCTCGCCGGTCAACTGGTGCCTGGACTCGCAGCGCAAGAAAGACCTCGCGCTGGTGAAGCTCTCGGCGCGTGTGCCGAGCT